>DASUQZ010000152.1:0-3655 GCA_036280335.1 Solirubrobacterales bacterium | reverse complement strand
GCCCCGCTCGGATCCGTCCCGCTTTCGCATGCGGCCGACGCTAGGTCAGGCCGGCGCACGCGTGGCGCGCGCAAAGCAACGATTCCGGGTCGGCGGTGAGACGGTTCTGCTTACATGCAGGGGGATGGAGGGCTTCAACCTTTTCGGCGACCCCGAGGAGTTCCGCGCCCGCATGGAGGAACTCTCCGAGCAGATGCAGTCCTCGCAGCGCGTCGCCTGGGCCGACAACGCGATCAAGCTGGCGGTCGAGATGACCGTCGCCTCGATCGGCCGCCTCGAGCTGACCGGCAACGCCGACGAGCAGGCGATGCAGGTCCGCGACGCGATCCGCGTCCTCTTCCCCGAGGCCGTCACCCTCGTCCGCGAGGCCCGCGAAGGCTTGAGTTAGAGCAGCTCGGTGCGCAGCGAGTAGACGGAGCCGCGGCCGAAGGCGGCGCCGGCTAGCTCGATCGGGAGCGCCACTAGGAAAGCCGGGATCGCCAGCACGACGCTGGCGAGGGCGTCGATACGCCGCTGCCAGGGCTCCGGGGCGGGCACGGCGGGGGCTTTGCCGAGGGCGCCGAGGGCGACGTCGTGGCCGAAGGTGACGCTGTTCAGCAGCGTCTGCCAGGTCGCGGCGAGGCTCGCTCCCGGCAGCCAGCGGCGCGACTTGACGACCTGGTCCCGGCGCGCGACCAGGCGCCGGACCGCCTCCAGCGTGAAGAGGTGGCGGGCCTGCGGCTGCAGCCCGAACCAGCCCGCGCCGCCGAGCGCGCAGGCGAAGCTCGCGCGGTTGGCGACCCGCAGGGCCCCTTCCTCGCGCAGCGTCTCGAGCTCGTGCAGCGCCTCCTCGGGGCCGCCGGGGGAGCCGACGACGCCCAGGCCGCAGCTCTCGCAGCGCCGTACCGGACCGCCCAGCCCCGGCTTCTCCCCGATCCAGCCGAAGAGCGGCTCGCCGCAGGCGGGGCAGGGCGGGTTCTCGGGGCCGAGACCGGCCTCGAGGGGGACGACGCGGGTGTCCTCGGCTTGCTTCACGCTCGGATAGCGTACGGCCCCCGCCGATGGGCGATGCGATCGAAGGGGCGTTGCCCCGGTTCTACTTCCACGAGAGAGGACAGGAATGACCCGAGCGGAGATGCTGGAGCAGGAGAGGCGCCGGGCGCTGCCGGTGGCGCTGGCGACGCTGGCGGCGGTGGCGCTGCTGCTGGCTGCCCAGTTCGTCAATTCGGCGAGCGGGGACGGCGCCGCCGAGTTCCTGCGCTCGGTCGACGAGAACAGCGGCTCGGCGACGCTGGCGGGCGTCCTGCAGGCGCTTGCCTTCGCGCTGCTGGTCTTCCCGCTCACCTACCTCTTCCGCGCCGCCCGCGCCCGCAGCGACCAGATGCGCACGCAGCTGATCGGGCTGGTCGCCGCGGCGCCGCTCTTCCTGGCGCTCGCCGCCGGCTTCACGACCGTGGCCCAGCAGGAAGCCGCGGACGAGTTCCTCGCCGGCGACGCGAAGTCGACGCTGACCAGGCAGGAGGCGAAGGACGAGTGCGTCGAGGAGCGCCGGGACGAGGGAGGCGACTTCCTCACCGAGGAGTACGAGCCGGCGAAAGGAGTCTCGCCGCTGCGGGCCTGCGAAGACCGCAAGATCGCCGACGACGAAGCCGCCAACGCGCGGACGGAAGCCTCGCTGGCCCCGCTCGCCACCGGCTTCGGCCTCGCCGGCGCCCTGGGGCTCGTCATCGCCCTCTTCTACACCTGCCTCTGGGCGATGCGGACGGGCCTGCTGACCCGCTTCTGGGGCTCGCTCGGAATGGCGGTCGGCATCGCCACGATCGTCGGGCTGATCATCTTCCTGCTCGCCTGGCTCGTCTACTTCGCCTTCCTGCTGCTGGGCTTCGTCCCCGGCGGCAAACCGCCCGCATGGCAGAGCGGCGAAGCGGAGCCCTGGCCGACCCCCGGCGAGAAAGCCGCGGCTGAAATGGAGCCGGAAGAGGGCTGGGACGAGACCGAGGCCGAAGCGGAAGAGCCGGGCGAGAAGCGCAAGCGCAAGCAGCGCTGAGGTGCGCCGTCAGTCCGCCCGGCCGCTGGCGACCTGCTTGCGGTGGGTGCGGATCTCGCTCATGATCCGCTCCAGCCGCGGCTCCACGGAGGTGTCGACGTGGGACATGGCGGCGGCGACGCCGGGGTGGACCGAGGCGATGCGCTCGTGCATCGCCTGGGCCACCGCCCGGTAGGTGGGGTGACCCTCGCGGCCCGAGCGCAGCTCGATCAGGTGCATCGCCTCGCGGGCGTTGAGGTCGAGCGTGTAGCGGATCCGGTAGGCGAGGCTGAGTGCGTAGGGCGCCTGTTCGGCGAGGCCTGCCGCGGCCAGCCGCTCGTACTCGGTGCGTGAGATCTCCAGCGCCCGCTCGAACTCGCCGCCGACGCCCGCTTCGCGCACCTCCTCCGGGATCCCGGCGCCGAGGTCCGGCGTCAGCCGCTGCCACTGGCAGGTCAGCATCCGGTGGCGCTGCAGGTCGCGGAAGGCGCCGTAGTCGGAGACGACCTCGAAGCGGTAGCGCAGCGCCTCGAAGCCGCGGCCGGGACGGTGGCGGCGGTTGGCCCGCTCGCCGACGACCGCCGCCAGCAGCTCCGCCCGCTCGTCGCGGTCGAGGACGTCGATGCGGGCGAGGACCTCGGTCTCCGGCGCGCTCGCCGACTCGAACAGCGAGGAGGCGAGCAGGTCCTCTTCGCTGCCGTCGACGTGGACCAGCTCGACCGAGGGTACGTCGGTGCCCTCCGTGCGCCGGTCGAGCCCGAGCCTGGCGACCCAGCGCTCGGTCTGCTCGCGGCGGCGCTCCAGGTAGGAGATCCACTCGCCGCCACGATCGGGGCGGTCGACGCGGGAGACGAAGCTCGGCATCACCTGCTTCAGCTCGCGCAGGATCATCCCCCCGTACTCGCGCGCCTCCGGCAGCGGCGAGGCCATCAGCCGCATGATCAGCTGCTCGTAGGCCTGGCCGGTCGCGTAGATGCCGACGTGGCTGAGGGTCGCGGCGGGGAGCAGCCCGCGCAGCAGGTCGAGCGCCTTGGCCTTGATCGAGCGGCGCCAGGCCCCCTCCGGCTCCTCGTCGCCGCGCGGCCAGCGCTCCGCCGCCCAGGCTTCGACCTCGGCCAGCGAGCGCGAGTAGATGGCGAAGACCTCGTCCATGGCCGTACGGAACTCCGGGCCGAGCTGGTCGTCGCGGTAGAAGCGGTAGCCGCCTTCGGGCAGCGGCTTGTCGTAGGGGATGTAGCGGGTCGACTGCTCGAGGTAGGCGGCGAGGCGGCCGCGCTGCAGGACCTTGGTGAGGATGTTGGAGACCCACTCGCAGGCGATGTGGGCGCCGCCGAGCTGGGCGATCGAGTCGTCGCCGTAGCCGGCGAAGACGCGCTCGTAGAGCTGCGCGGCCCGCGCCCCCTCTTCCTCGTCGAAGGGGCGTCCGCCGGCGGGCGCGTCGGCCGCGAACTCCTCCAGGTAGAGCCGCCGCACGGTCCCGGAATAACGCGAATAGCGGGCAAAAAGCGCCCCCTTCACGGTCTCCGGCAGGTTGACGAGCGCGAAGACGGGCCGGTCGAGGTTGGTGAAGTGGGGAGCGAGCAGCCCCCGCTCCTCGGAGGTGAAGTCTTCGACCGGATAGCGCACCCGGCGCATCGTAGTGGCGAGGGG
>DASUQZ010000151.1:0-2075 GCA_036280335.1 Solirubrobacterales bacterium | reverse complement strand
GCAACGCGATAGTCGATCACCCGCTGACCCGCGCGATCACCTTCACCGGCTCGGCGCCGGTCGGCTGGGGAATCCGCGCCAAGGTCCCGCACAAGAAGGTGAACCTGGAGCTCGGCTCCAACGCGCCGCTGATCGTCAACGACGACGGCGATTGGGAGACGGCCGCGGACAAAGCCCAGCTGCACGCCTTCTCGCACGCCGGCCAGAGCTGCATCTCGATCCAGCGGATCCTCGTCCACGAGGCCGTCGCCGACGCCTTCACGGAGCGCCTCGTCGCCAACGTCGAGAAGCTGACCGTCGGCGACCCGCTCGACGAGAGCACCGACGTCGGGCCGCTGATCACCCCCGACGACCGCGACCGCGTCAAGCAGTGGGTCGACGAGGCGGTCGCGGGCGGGGCGGAGCTGCTGACCGGTGGCGAGCTGGTCGACGAGGGCCGCTGCCTCGCCCCGACGCTGCTGAAGTCGCCGCCGAAAGAGGCGAAGGTCTGGTGCGAGGAGATCTTCGGCCCGGTCGCCACGATCGACACCTTCACCGATTTCGAGGAGGCTCTGCGCCTCGCCAACGACTCCAAGTTCGGCCTGCAGGCGGGCGTCTACACCCGCGACATCGGTCGCGGCCTGGCCGCCGGCCGGACGCTCGAGTTCGGCGGGGTGCTGATCAACGAGGTGCCGACCTTCCGCGCCGACCAGCAGCCCTACGGCGGCGTCAAGGACTCCGGCAACACCCGCGAGGGCCCCGCCTACGCGGTGATCGAGCTCACCGAGGAGCGCTTCGTCACCCTGCAGGGCTGAACTCAGGAGACCAGGTAGTTCCCAGGCAGAACCGATTTGCCACCATTCATCTATGGGGTGGCTGTCTTCGAGGCGATGGTGGGGAATCTGGGTGCTCGCTCTCGTGGCCTGCCTGCTCGCCCCCTCGACCGCTCTTGCCAGGTCCGGTGACCCCGACCGGACCTTCGGCGGCGACGGGCGGGTGGTCCTCGGCTTCGGGCCCTACCTCAGCGCGGCCTTCACGGACGTGGCCATCGACTCCAGGGGCCGGATCGTCGCGGCCGGGTTCTACTCGGTCCCCTTTGCGCGCCGCCCGGTCGTTTTCCGCTTCAACCCCGATGGCTCCCTGGACCGGAGCTTTGGCGCGGGTGGAGTGGTGGAACCGCAGCTGGGAGGGGAGGGATCGATCTCCGGGATCGCCGTCGACGGCGCCGATCGCATCGTCCTCGGTGGCAGCCTCACCTCCATGGCGCCCGATCTCGTCGTCGCGCGTCTGCTCGACAGCGGCGATCCCGACCCCGACTTCGCGGGCGGCGACGGCCTGCTCACGGTCGACGTCGCCGGCACCGCGATCGAACATGCCACCGATCTCGCGCTGGACCCCCAGGGACGAATCCTGCTCGCGGTCAGCGTGGTCTTCAGCCGCCCGGAGCTCCAGTTCGCCGTCATGCGGGTCACCGAGTCCGGCGCTCCCGACTCGAGCTTCGGCGAAGACGCAATCGCGGGAGTGAACGTCGGCGCGGCCGGTTTCACCGCGGGGGTCGCGGTCGACTCGCAGGGACGGGTGGTGCTCGTCGGCCAGGGCGGCGCCTTCAAAGGCCTGCAGTTCGCCGCCGCTCGCTTCGACTCCGCGGGGAGGCCGGACCCCGGCTTCGACGGCGACGGCTGGACGATGCTCGGGTTCGGCTCGGCCCCTCCCGGCGAGAGGGTCGTGGATGTCGCCGTCGACGCGCAGGATCGCCTGCTCCTCGTCGGCGGGGGCGGGAGCCGTTCCGCGCTGGCCACCCGCCTGCTCGCGGACGGCTCGCCGGACCCCGGCTTCGACGGTGACGGCCGGGTACAGCTGCCCCTGCGGGAATCGGGCTCGAGCGGGGTCGCGATCGACGGCGAGGGCCGGATCCTGATGACCGGGACGATGTCCGCAGGGACGACTTCGCAGGCCTTCCTGGCGCGGCTCCGGCCCACCGGCGCCCTCGACCGCTCCTTCGGAGGCGGCGGAATCGTCCGTGACGGCTTCTCGACGACCTCCGCTTCGGCGACCGCCGTGGCGGTGGACGCGGCCGGCAGATACCTGATCGCCGG
>DASUQZ010000150.1:0-5676 GCA_036280335.1 Solirubrobacterales bacterium | reverse complement strand
AGCGGCCGGGGACGTAGACCTCCTCCAGCCGCTTGGCGAGGCTTGCGATCGTGACGCCGCGCTCGGTGAACGGCTGCAGCGCCCGCACCCCCGCCGCCAGCTGCCCTTTGCCGCCGTCGATCAGGATCAGCGCGGGGAGCGAGGCGAAGCTTTCGTCGCGCTTGCCGTCGTGCGGGGAGAGGTCGGCCTGTTCGAGGTAGCGGGCCATCCGCCGCGCCAGCACCTCCTCCATCGAGGCGAAGTCGTCGGGGCCGCCGTTGCCGGTCCCCTCGAGCCGCAGGTCGCCGCGGACCTTGAAGCGCCGGTAGTCGGACTTCTTGGGGGCGCCGCCCTCGAAGACGACCATCGAGGCGACGGTGTGCTCGCCGCCGATCGTCGAGATGTCGAAGCCCTCGATCCGCACCGGCAGCTCCTCCATCCCCAGCGCCTCGGCCAGCGCCGCCAGGGACTCGACCCGGCGGGTGCGGCGGTGCTCGCGGCGCAGCCGGTCCTGGTCGAGGGCGAGCTGGGCGTTGCGCTCGGCCAGCTCGCGCAGCCGGCGTTTGTCGCCGCGCTCGGCGGCGCGCACCTCGACCGGGGCGCCGCGGCGCTCGCTGAGCGCTTCGGCCAGCACCTCGGCGCGGTCGCGCAGGTAGGGGCCGACGATGATCGTCCGCGGCATCGAGGGCGAGGCCGAGTAGTACTGGGAGATGAACTCCTCGGCGACCTCAGCCGGCTCGCGTTCGCCCTGGTTTTCGAGGTAGAAGCTCTGCCGCTCGGCGAGGATCCCGTCGCGGACCTGGAAGACCTGGGCGTTGGCGTCCTGTCCCTCGACCGCGACGCCGACCAGGTCGGCGGTCCCGACCGAGCCGCCCGCCACCCGCTGGCGCTCGAACAGCGAGCGGATCGCTTTCAGGCGGTCGCGGTGCAGCGCCGCCCGCTCGAACTCCTGGGCGGAAGCGGCCGCCTTCATCTTCTCCTCCTCCTCGCGCTCGACCTGGCGGTAGCGGCCGGAGAGGAAGTCGACGATCGCGTCGATGTTGCGGCGATACTCCTCCTTGCTTACGTAGTCGACGCAGGGGGCCCCGCAGCGCTTGATGTAGTAGTCGAGGCAGGGGCTGCCGGAGCGGCGGCCGGGCTCCTTGCCCTCGCAGGTGCGGAACTGGAAGAGCTTGCCGAGCAGGTCGAGCGTCTCCCGCACCCGCTTGGCGCTGGAGAAGGGGCCGAAGTAGGCGCGACCGCTGCGGTGCTTCTCGCGGGTGAAGTAGACGCGCGGGTAGTCCTCGTCGAGGCTGACGGCGACGTAGGGGTAGGACTTGTCGTCGCGGAGGCGGATGTTGAAGCGCGGCCGGTGGCGCTTGACGAAGCTCTGCTCGGTCAGCAGCGCCTCGGCCTCGTTGGCGGTGACGAGGCTCTCGATGCGGTCGATCCGCGAGGTGAGACGGGTGTTGCCGCCGGAGAAGTGCGAGGAGATCCGTTTGCGGATCGAGCGCGCCTTGCCGACGTAGAGGAGCTCGCCGTCGCGGTCGTAGAAGAGGTAGACGCCGGGGTGGTCCGGCAGCGATTTCCGCTGCTGCGCGATCCGCTCGGCCCTGCTGAGAGCGCCCTCCTTCTTCGCCTTGTCGCTGCCTTTCGCCATCGGTCTAAGGGTAGGCTGCTGGCCACTCGGCCAAACCCGGACGCCAACGAGGAGAGCGCATGACCAGCGACACCATCAACCCGCCGCAGTTGAACACGATGCGGATCGAGATCGACGGGGAGATCGGCACCCTCACCCTCGACCGCCCCGACGCCTTCAACGCGATGAGCCCGGAAATGATCGGCGAGATGACCGTCGCCTTCGCCTGGCTCGCCGACCGGGCGCCGCTGCGGGGGCTGATCGTCACCGGCGCCGGCAAGGCCTTCTGCGCCGGCGGCGACGTCACCTGGTTCCGCAAAGGCGTCGAGTCCGGGGAGATCGACCTGCCCTCCGACGTCCGCCGCGGGGCCGAGGTCCTGCACCAGGCGATCGTCGACCTGCGGCGGATCCCCTACCCGGTGATCTGCGCGGTGAACGGGCCGGCGGCCGGGGCCGGCTTCTCGCTGGCGCTCGCCTGCGACATCCGGATCAGCGCCGGCACCGCCTTCTTCGCCCCCGCCTACGGGCGGATCGGCGCCTCCCCCGACGGCGGCATGACCTACTTCCTGCCGCGGGTCGTCGGGCCCAGCAAGGCGCTGGAACTGCTGCTGGAGGACCCGAACCTGAGCGCCGAAGAGGCGCATGAGATGGGGCTGGTGAGCGAGGTGGTCGGCGGCGAGGAGCTGATGCAGCGGGCGCGGGTCAAAGCCGAGGAGCTGGCCAAGAAGGCGCCGCACTACGTGCGGATGGCGAAGCTGCTGTGCGGGGTCAGCCTCGACAACAGCATCACCGAGCACCTGCAGCTGGAGCGGCACGGGATCGCCGACTCGATGGCGACCGAAGACCTCCGCAACGGCGTCGAGACCTTCTTCGGCGGCGGCACCCCGGAGTTCCACGGCCGCTGATCCGGGTAGCCGATCGCCACAGCCCAGGCTAGAGTCAGCCCAATACGTTCCTCGCGGGAAAGGATCGAGATGAAGAAATTCGCAGTCCTGCTTGCCATGCTCCTCGCCGCCTTCGCAATCGTCGCCTGCGGCGATTCCGACAGCGACACGACGAGCGACACCGGCGCGGCAGCCACCACGGAAACCGAAGAAAAAGCCGAAGAAGGCGGCGGCTCGGGCGAACTCAGCTTCGAAGCCGACCCCGACGGGGCGCTCGCCTACACCACCGACGAAGCGACCGCTGACCCCGGCAAACTCACCGTCGAATTCAACAACCCCGCCCCCGTCCCCCACGACGTGCGGTTCGAAGACTCGAGCGGCAAAGACATCGGCGGCACCGAAGTCATCACCGAAAGCAGCGAAACCACCACCGTAGACCTGAAACCGGGCAAATACACCTTCTTCTGCTCGGTCCCCGGCCACCGCCAGGCCGGCATGGAAGGGACCCTGACGGTCGGATAGGACCGCCCCGGTGAGCCGCTGGGAGACCAGCAGCACGCTCGAGGCCGATGTGTCACCGGCGTCCGTGTGGGAGAAGGCCTACGCGGACGCCGGGGCCTGGCCGATCTGGAACGCGGAGCTGAAGAGCGCCGAGCTCGACGGCCCGCTGCGACTGGGAGCCACCGCCAGGATCGTCTTCAAGACCGGCCTACGCCTCCGCTTCCGCATCGTCGAGTTCGAGCAGGGCCGCCTCTTCACCGACGCGGCCCGCCTGCCCGGCGCCCGCATGGGCCACCGTCACCTGGTCGAGCCGACCGCCGAAGGTGGCAGCCGTCTCGCCAACACGATCTACATCGAGGGACCGCTGGTACCTCTGTGGAAGCGGATCATGCGGCGGCGGGCGACCAGAGCACTGTCCGATGCGCAACGGGGGGTCGTCAAGTTGGCCTCGCCGCATGAGGATCCCGACTCCGGGCATACCTCCCGGCCCTGACGGATCCACCCGCTGGCCCGAGGCTCTCGGCCCCCTCAGTAGATACCGTAGGTTCATGAAGGTGTTTGTAAGTTGGTCGGGGAGAAAGAGTCGGGACGTTGCTCGCGCGCTAGGCGATTGGCTTCCGTCCGTTCTTCACGCCGTCGACCCTTTCGTTTCATCGAAAGACATACGGGCGGGCACTCGATGGCAGGCAGAGATAGCGAAGGAGCTTGACGACACCCACTTCGGTCTTATTTGCGTAACTAAGGAAAACCAAGACGCAGAGTGGCTCAACTTCGAGGCAGGTGCCCTTGCCAAGTCTGTTACCTCCAGTCGAGTCGTTCCCTTGGCGGTAGATCTGTCGCCGGCCGACATCGCCAACCCACTTGGTCAATTTCAGGCCATGCGATTGACCAAGGAGGAAATCTCCGAGGTTCTTGCCTCGATGAACGAAGCATGTTCCTCTCCTATCGCTGAGGAAACTCTTAGGAAGACGGTCGAGAAATGGTGGCCGGACCTAGAGGAGGAGCTCTCCAAAATTAAAAATCACGACTACGGGTCCAAAGGCTCTGCGCCCGCACCTAGCCGAACCGATCGAGAGCTTCTCGAGGAGGTTGTCGATGCTGTGCGGGGCTTTGGAAGGGCGCCCATGATGAACCCTCCCCCCGCTATCGAAAGGCCAGCTGAGCGGGCCAGGGAAGAGCTCAAGGAGGTGCTCCTCGCCAGTGAGCATGGCATCAGGTCTTGGAACACGAGGACGGATGGAAATGTGATCTGGGTCGAAACCGTCCCTGATCCGAGTCCTGAACTGGCAGAAAAAGCAAGGGCTATCGAAAGCCATTATGGAGTGGAGCTGCATCTAGGCTCCCGAGGAAGCTTTAGGTCAAAAACCGCGAATTGAGAGACGGGTAATAGCTAGGCGGTCGCCATTACTCGCGTCACGCTGTCGCCCACGAAGCAGGGCTTCTCGCTGCCCTCGACCTCGAGGGTGAAGCGGGTGACTACCTCGTACCAGCCGCCGCCCTTCTCCTCGACGGAGATGACCTCGGCCTTGGCGCGGATGCGGGAGTCGACCGGGACCGGGGCCGGGAAGCGGATCTTGTTCCAGCCGTAGTTGACGCCGAGGGCGAAGCCGGAGGAGGAGATCAGCTCGCCGCGGAAGCCGTCGACAGTGGCGAGGGTGAGGTTGCCGTGGGCGATCGTGGTGCCGAAGGGGCTCTCGGCCTTGGCGCGCTCCGGATCGACGTGGATCCACTGGTGGTCGCCGGAGAGCTCGGCGAAGGCGTCGATGTCGGCCTGGGTGATCGTCCGCCACTCGCTGGGGCCGATCTCCTCGCCGACGAGGGCCTTCATGCCCTCGATCCCCTGAACCTCCGCGGTCGCCATCGGCGGCAGTCTATCCGCGAATCCGTCTCAGACCTCCGTATAAGGGCACTGAGACAGACTCGGCGTCAGTCGCTCCACCGGCCGGGGGCATGGGGCTCCTCTCGCTTGCCGGCGTCGGGAGCAGGCTACCCCGGCGCAGTAGCCTTGACGCGTGGCCGGTCCGGTCAGTCGCGTCCTCTCCAGCAGCCAGCTCGCGACGCTGGCCGCTCACGGCGAGGAACGCACGGCGGCGGTCGGCGAGGAGCTCTTCCGGATCGGCGACGAGACCTATCCCTTCATCGCGATCCTCGAGGGAGAGGCGGCGGTGCTCGACGGGGCCGGGAACGAGATCGTCCGCCACGGCCCCTCGGGCTTTCTCGGCGAGATGAACCTGCTCTCCGGGCAGACGGTCTTCCTCACCGCCGTCGTCACCGAGCCGATGCGCTACATCGCGGTCGAGCGCGAGGAGCTGCGCAAGCTGCTGCTGGAGGACGCGCCGCTCTCCGACATCCTCCTTTCGGCCTTCGTGCAGCGGCGCGAGCTGCTGCAGCAGCGCCGGGGGATCGGCGTCGAGATCCTCGGGCCGCGCGATTCGGAGGCGACCCGGCAGCTGGTCGACTTCGCGAAACGGCAGCGGCTGCCGTTCAGCTGGCTGGAGCCGGAGGAAAGCGAGGAGGTTGCGGCGGCGCTGGCCGATCTGGCGCCGGGGGAGCTGCCGATCGTGCGGCTGCCGGGCGGCGTCGAGCTGCGGGCGCCGAGCCCCGGCGAGCTGTCGTGGGCGCTGGGAATCGGCCTCGAGCTGGCGGCGCGGGAGGAGGTCGACCTGCTGGTGCTCGGCGGCGGCCCGGCCGGGG
>DASUQZ010000149.1:0-7317 GCA_036280335.1 Solirubrobacterales bacterium | reverse complement strand
CAAGCCCGAGGACGCAGAGATGCGAAGCAGCTCGCGGGGCATCCAGGCGTGCGGGGTCGAGGAGTTGACCATCTACTCACGCCCCCAGCAGGTTCTGGCCGCAGACGCGGACGACGTTGCCGTTGACGCCGGTCGAGGCGGGGCTGGCAAACCACGCGATCGTCTCGGCGACGTCGACCGGCAGCCCGCCCTGCGAGAGCGAGGAGAGGCGGCGGCCGGCTTCGCGCGGCCCGATCGGCATCGCCGCCGTCATCTGGGTCTCGATGAAACCAGGGGCGACGGCGTTGATCGTCGCTTTGCGCTTCGCCAGCTCCGGCGCCATCGCTTCGACCATCCCGATCACGCCGGCCTTGGAGGCGGCGTAGTTGGTCTGGCCGTTGTTGCCGGCGATCCCGGCCATCGAGGAGACGCCGACGATGCGCCCGTTCGGCCGCAGCAGTTTCTTGCCGAGCAGGGCCTCGTTGATCCGCTCCTCGCTGGAGAGGTTGATCTCCATCAGCTGCGTCCAGCGCTCTTCCGGCATCTTCGCCAGGGTCCGGTCTTTGGTCACGCCGGCGTTGTGGACGACGATGTCGACCCCGCCCGAGAGCTCGGCGGCGATCTTCTCCGGCGCGTCCTCGGCGGTGATGTCGACCTCGATCGCGCGGCCGCCGATCGCCTCGGTCACGGCCTTCAGGTCGGCCGACATCTGCGGGATGTCGAGGCCGACGACCTCGGCCCCGTCGCGGGCGAGAGTGTTGGCGATCGCGGCGCCGATCCCGCGCGAGGCGCCGGTGACGAGCGCCACCTTGCCGGCGAGCGGCTGGGTCCAGTCGATCTTCGGCTCGGCCGCGACGCCCTTGCCGACGCGGACGACCTGGCCGGAGACGTAGGCGGATTTGGGCGAGAGGAGGAAGCGCAGCGTCGACTCCAGCTGGTCCTCGGCGCCCGCTTCGACGTAGACGAGCTGGACGGTCGAGCCCTTGCCGCCGACCTCCTTGGCGAGCGAGCGGGTGAAGCCCTCGAGCGCTCGCTGGGCGATGTGGGCCTCTTGAGACCCGGCCTCCGCCGGCGGCGTCCCGAGGACGACGACGCGGCCGCTGCGCTGCAGGCGCGGCAGAGCCGGGTAGAAGAAGCGCTGCAGCTCGACCAGCTCGGTCGAGCTGCTGATCCCGGTGGCGTCGAAGACGAGCGCCTTCGCCTTGCCCTCGGCACCGGCGCGTTCGGCCTTGATGCTGTCGAGGACGGCGGCGATCGCCTTGCCGAGCCGGCCTTCGGGCGCGGCGCCGGAGAGGACCGGGCCGGCCACGACCGGCTGGTCCTCCTGGTAGCGGTCGAGCGAGACCGGCTGCGGCAGCCCGAGCTGCTTGGCGATCGTGCCGACGAGCGGTGCGTTGACAACCTGTGAGTAGCGGTCAGCCATCGTTACTTGGCACCTCCCGGGGCCTCGAGGATCGCGACGACGCCCTGGCCGGCGGCGGCGCAGATGCTGATCACGCCGCGGCCCTTGCCGTCTTCGTTCAGTTGCTTGGCGAGGCTGGCGACGATCCGCCCGCCGGTCGCGGCGAACGGGTGGGCGGCCGCCAGCGAGCCGCCGTTGACGTTGAGCTTCTTGCGGTCGATCGAGCCGAGCGGTTTCGAGCGGCCGAGCTTCTCCTTGCAGAAGTCCTTGTCCTCCCAGGCCTTCAGCGTGCAGAGGACCTGGGCGGCGAAGGCCTCGTGGATCTCGTAGTAGTCGAAGTCCTGCAGTTTCAGGCCGGCGCGGTCGAGCATCCGCGGCATCGCGTAGGCCGGTGCCATCAGCAGACCTTCGCGCTTGTGGACGTGGTCGACGGCGGCGGTCTGGGCCTCGGTGACGTAGGCGAGGATCGGCAGGCCGCGCTCTTTCGCCCACTCCTCGGAGGCGAGGAGGACGGCGGAGGCGCCGTCGGAGAGCGGGGTCGAGTTGGCCGCGGTCATCGTCCCCTCGGGGCCGCCGAAGACCGGCTTCAGCTTCGCGAGCTTCTCGAGGCTGGAGTCGGGGCGCAGGTTCTGGTCACGGTCGAGCCCGATGTAGGGGGTCATCAGGTCGTCGAAGAAGCCGCGGTCGTAGGCGGCCGCGAGGTTCTTGTGGCTCTTGACCGCGAGCTCGTCCTGCTCCTTGCGGCCGATCTCCCATTCGGTGGCCATGATCGCGCAGTGCTCGCCCATCGAGAGGCCGGTGCGCGGCTCCTCGTTGCGGGGGATCGCCGGGACGATGTGGCCGGGGCGGACCTTGGTCAGCTGTTTGAGTTTGCCCACCGTCGAGCGCTCGCGGTTGGCCTCGAGCAGGGTCTCGCGCAGGCCCTCGTTGAGAGCGATCGGCGCGTCGGACGTGGTATCTGCGCCGCAGGCGATGCCGGAGTCGATCTGGCCGAGAGCGATCTTGTTGGCGACGAGGATCGTCGTCTCCAGGCCGGTGCCGCAGGCCTGCTGGACGTCGTAGGCGGGGGTCTCCGGGGCCAGACGGGTGCTGAGGACGCTCTCGCGGGTGAGGTCGCGGTCGCGCGAGTGCTTGAGGACGGCGCCGCCGGCGACCTCGCCGAGGGCCTCGCCCTGCAGGCCGTAGCGGTCGATCAGGCCGTCGAGGGCCGCGGTCAGCATGTCCTGGTTGCTGGCGTGCGAGTAGACGCTGTTGGAGCGCGCGAACGGGATCCGGTTGCCGCCGACGATGGCGACTTTGCGGGTCTGGCTGTTCATTTCGGGGAGGGTCCTCCTTGGGGTGAGTTGGAAGTGAGGGGGGTCGAGCGGTCGCGGATTCCTGGCTCGACGGTCGAGATCAGAAGTTCGGCGGCCTCTTCGGCGCTGATCGCCTCGGTCCGCAGCCACCAGCGGGCGAGCGCCTCGGAGGCGCCGAGCAGGGCGGTGGAGAGGGCTTCGACTTCGACCTTGGCGGCTTCGCGGCGCCGCATCGGCAGCTGCGCCAGCAGCGAGGCGGAGACGAGGTCGAGGATCTGGCCGCGGTAGGAGGCGACCCGGTCGAAGACCTCGCCGCCGTGGGGGAGGGTCTCGTCGAAGAGCACCGCCCAGGCGGAGCGGTCGGTGTCGAGGAAGGAGAAGAAGGCGCGGACGCCGGCCCCCAGCGCGTCGCCGGGGTTTTCCGTCTCCCGCACCGTCTCGGCGATCGTCTTGATCAGCGCGTCGCCCGCCCGCTCCATGCAGGCGATGTACAACTGCTCCTTGTTGCCGAAGTAGTTGTAGAGCAGCGGCTTCGTAACCCCGACCGCCGCGGCGATCTCGTCCATCGTCACCGCCGCATAGCCCCGCTCCGCAAACAGCGAGTGCGCCGCCTCCAACGTCTGCTCCATGCGGTCGTCCCGCGAGAGCCGAGTACGTACCGATGCATCCATCGGTGCAGACGTTACCGCAATATAAATTTATATCCGCGTAACGTGATGGACCTCACGCATATCCCTTCTATGTAGAAGCGGCGTGCATCGGCAGGTCCATATGGCCCCAGATCCTGACGAAGACCTCCCGACGAAGACCCGCTTCGGCGGGTCTTCGTGGTTCTGAGGAGCTAGCCGAAGGGCACGGGCTGGCGTTGCCGAAGAGCTACTTCGGACTCCCAGTTATCAAGTGGTTCGGGGGTAGCTCCCCCGCACGAGAAAGACCCGCTTCGGCGGGTCTTCGTGATTCAGGGGCGAGAACAGGCTGAAGGGCAGGGGCCGGCGATCTGACGGGAGCTACCCGTCGACCGCATGATCTATGGCGGCCTCGCCGGGGGAAACCCCCGCCCATCAGCAGGTTGTGCGGAGGACGGGGGACTCGAACCCCATCCGGAGGGCGACCCCCGGACTCGCGGTTATCAACCGTTCGCGGCGCCTCGCCGCTTCATCCTCCACAGCCCTAAGTGCTGGGTGGCGAAAGTTCTCCCCTCTCGGTGATCTAAAGGTCGATTGATATCCTCGTCATCCGGTTATCAGCCGTTCCGGGGGTAGCTCCCCCGCACGAAAAAGACCCGCTTCGGCGGGTCTTCGTGATTCAGGGGGCGGGAGCGGCGGCTACTGCAGCTCGGTGCCGTCGTAGAGCTTCTTGACGTGCACGGTGCCGGGGGGGCTGGCCTCGATGCAGAGGCGGCAGAGGACGCACTCGTCGACGTTGGAGTCGACGATCTCGACGGTGCCGCCGGCGTCCTTGTAGATGTCGACGGGGCAGACTTCCTCGAGCTTGGCGGCGATCGCGGCGTCGTTCTTGATGCTGTCCTCGACCTCGATGTCGATGAAGACCTTGTTCAGCTGCTCGGGCATCAGGCGGCTACTCCCAGCTTCTCCTTGACGACGTCGGGGATCTCGTCGATGCGCTCGACGACGCGGATGCCGGCGGCTTCGAGGCGGGCGATCTTCTCGGTCGCGGTGTCCTCCTTGCCCTCGACGATCGTGCCGGCGTGGCCGAAGGACATCCCTTTCATCTCGTCGTCGTCCATGAATTTGCCGGCCATGAAGGCGACGATCGGGAGGCGGCTGTTGTTGTCCTTGACCCATTCGGCCAGCTGGGCCTCCATGCGGCCACCGGGCTCGGTGTAGATGACGATCGCCTCGGTCTGCTCGTCGGCCTCGAAGTAGGGCATCAGCTCGGCGTAGGTGGAGCCGATGATCGCGTCGCCGCCGATCGAGACGGCGGTGGAGACGCCGAGGCCGGCCTGGGTCAAGGAGGAGGAGATCTCGGTGGTCATCCCGCCCGAGCGGCTCATCACCCCGACGCGGCCCGGCTGGTAGGCCTTCGCGGCGTCCTTGGCCGGGCCGCCGATGCCGCCCATCTTGCAGACCTCCGGGACGATCAGGCCGAGGCAGTTGGGGCCGATGATGCGGGCGCCGCGCATGTCGGCGAGCTCGACCATCTGGGCGACGTCGCCGCGCGGGACGCGCTCGGTGACGACGACGATCAGCTTGATCCCGTTCTCGATCGCCTCGAGGACGGCGTCCTTGGTGAAGGCGGGGGGGACGGTGACGACGGAGCCGTCGATCGGGCCGCCGTGGTGCTCGACCGCTTGGGCGACGGTGTCGAAGACGGGCACGCCGTGGACCTCGCGCCCTTTGCGGCCGGGGGTGACGCCGCCGACGACCCTGGAGCCGTAGTCGAGGCACTCCTTGGTCAGGTTGACCGCCTCTCGGCCGGTGATCCCCTGGACGATGAAGGTGGTGTCCTTGTTCAGCAGGATGCTCATCAGGCAGGCGCCCCCTGGATCTTGGCGACGGCGCGGCCGGCGGCCTCCCACATCGAGACCGAGCGGTCGCAGTACTCGACGCCGTACTTCTCGAGGATCTTGAAGCCCTCGTCCTCCCAGGCGCCGGGGATGCGGAAGATCGCGATCGTCTCGCCGGGGTCCTTGCCGAGTTCCAGACACGCCTTGATGACCCCGCGGGCGACGATGTCGACGCGGGTGTTGGAGACGATCGACATCATCACCGCGATCTTCTCGACGCCGTCCTTTTCCAGCACCTCCTTGGCGAGGCCGCAGGCCTTCTGGACCGAGGGGTTGCCGCCGATCTCCGAGTAGTTGGCCGGCTTGCCGCCCTGGTTGCGGACCGCGTCGGTCAGCGTCAGCGAGCCGCCGCCGGCGCCGATCACGAGGCCGAGGTTGCCGGTGAAGCCGTGGTCCTTGCCCTGGATCACGCCGCGGTGATCGGCGGCGTCGATCGCGCTGACGTTCTTCTCGAAGTCGGAGGGCTCGTAGGTCTCGCGGGTGTCGTCCTCGGCGATCGCGAGCTCCTTCCGAAGCAGCTTCTTCTGCCGCCCGACCGCCTCGTTCTCCATCTCCATGTGGGCGTCGAGGGCGACGAAGGAGCCGTCGGTCAGCTCGGCCAGCGGGTTGATCTCGGCCAGCGTCATGTCGTTGTCGCGGAAGAGGCGGGCGAGGCGGGCCAGCACCGGGGTGGCGCGGTTCAGCTGCGAGCCGGTGACGCCGGTCGCGGCGACGACCTGCTTGGCCTCGAAGTCGGAGACGGGGAGGAGGTTGGAGACGTGGCCTCTGCCCACGTGTTCCGGATGCTTCTCGGCGACCTCCTCGATGTCGATCCCGCCCATGTCGCTGAACAGCATCAGCGGCCGCTTGGCGGTGCCGTCCCAGACGACGCTGGCGTAGTACTCCTGCTTGACCTCGGCTTTGGGGTCGACGAGGACGCCGCGCGGCATGTGCCCGTTGATCTCCAGCTTGAGGATCTCCTCGGCGTGCTGGGCGGCCTCCTCGGGCGTGTCGGCGAACTTGACGCCGCCCGCCTTCATCCGGCCGCCGGTCAGCACCTGGCTCTTGATCACGACCGGCCCGCCGATTTCCTCGGCGACCTTCCGTGCCTCGTCGGCGGACGTGCAGAAGCCGTACTTGGTGACGGGAATCCCCGCCAGCTCGACGATCTTCCGGGCCTCGAACTCGTAAAAGCGCATCGCGGCGCGGAACCCTATCCAACGATCCCGGAGGATCGTCGCGCCACCCTCCACCGCGGCTGCGTCAACCGGCCCTGCTTTACTGCTGCCGGTGCTTCCCCTGTCGTCCGGGCCGAAGACCCCCTTCGCGCCCCGCGTTTTCGTCCTCCTCGCGCTCGTTTTCGGCGCTGTGGCGCTCTACGGATGCGGCACCGTCGTCGACCCCGTCAAGCTCGAGGACACGATCCAAGCCAGCCTCGAAGACTCGCTTCATGAGAAGATCAAGGCCGTCGAATGCCCTTCGGACCAGTCTGTCGACCCGGGCGCGACCTTCACGTGCGACGTGATTTTTTCGGATGACAGGCGGGAAGTAGCGACTTTGAAGATCCGCAACGAGGATGCCGACATCTCGATGGTCGGCCTCAAACCCAAGAACTAGAGAGAGGCGAATGAGCGACCTGACGACTGCCCCAGACGAGCTGACGACCCACGCGAAACTTCTCAGCTGGGTGGACGAAATCGCCTCGCTCACCGAACCCGACTCCGTCTACTGGTGCGACGGCTCCGCCGAGGAGTACGACCGCCTCGCCCAGGTCCTGATCGACGCCGGCACCTTCGAGCGCCTCGACGAGGCCAAGCGGCCGAACAGCTACCTCGCCCTCTCCGACCCCGGCGACGTCGCCCGCGTCGAAGACCGCACCTTCATCTGCTCCGAGAAGGAGCAGGACGCCGGCCCGACCAACAACTGGCGCGACCCGGCCGAGATGCGGGAGACGCTCGGCGAACTCTTCAAGGGCTCGATGAAGGGCCGGACGATGTACGTCGTCCCCTTCTCGATGGGCCCGCTCGGCTCGGAGATCTCCGAGATCGGCGTGCAGCTGACCGACTCCGCCTACGTCGCCACCAACATGCGGATCATGACCCGGATGGGGAAGGGCGCCCTCGATGTGCTCGGCT
>DASUQZ010000148.1:0-16061 GCA_036280335.1 Solirubrobacterales bacterium | reverse complement strand
CAGGAGCCGGGCAGCTCCTCGGGCGGAGGTGGCTCGACGGGAGGCGCGACGCCGACGCAGGGGAGCGAGGACAAAGCGCCCCGAGAGGAGTCGGGCGGATCGGCGGCGACGCCGCGACCGCGCGAGGCCGATGGCGGCGAGGTGCCGGGCGCCGGGCAGAAACCACCGCGACCCGCACCTGAGCCGACGCGGGCAAAGCCCGAGAAAGGGGCTGGATCGTGAGCGCGCGGCGCTACCGCTTCGGCCCACTCGAGCAGCGCGCCGTGGTCGGCCCGCTCCGGCCCGGCCAGGTCGTGATCGTCGCCGCCGGTGCCGTGATCGGCCTCGGATCGCTCTATGCGATGCGAAGCGTCATCGGCCTGATCGTCGGCGTCGTGGTGCTCTGCCTTGCCGTCGCCGCGATCTGCGTCCCCGTCGAGGGCCGCACGGCGGAGGAGTGGGCGCCGATCCTCGGGCGCTGGGCGGGTCGGCGTCGACGCGCCGAACGCGGCCACCGCTCGACCGCGCCGGGCGGCGGCGCGCGGGAGAGTGGCGAGGGCGAGGCGCAGCACGAGACCTCGCTGCCACCCGAGCTCGCCGAGCTGAAGCTGATCGCGATCCCTTACGGCGCCGAGGAGGTCGGCGTGATCGAAGACCGGCGCGGCGGCACCTTCACCGCCGTCCTCTCGGTCCGCGCCGGAGCCTTCGCCATGCGCGACTCGGCCGAGCAGGAGCGGGTGCTCGATGCCTGGGGCGCGGTGCTCGCCAGCTGCGCCCGCGACGGCAGCCCGATCCGCCGCCTCCAGTGGATCGAGCAGACCCTCCCCGGCCAGGGCGACGAGCTGGCCGCCCACTTCCAGGCCCAGCGCGACCGCACCGTGCCGCTCGACTCCGACGTCGTTCGCTCCTACATCGAGCTGGTCGAGTCGGCGGCACCGCAGACCACCGAGCACGAGGTCCTGATCGCGGTGCAGATCGACCAGCGCCGCGGCGCCAAGGAGCTGCGCCGACTCGGCGGCGGCGTCGAGGGCGCCTGCGAGCTGCTGCTGCGCGAGGCCGAGAGCCTCGCCGAGCGGCTGACGATCGCCGAGGTCTCGGTCTCCGGCCTGCTGCGCCCGCGCCAGTACGCGGCGCTGATCCGCGACGCCTTCGATCCCTTCGGTCGCCAGTCGCGCGCCCGCACCGCGCTCGGCCAGGATGGGCGCGAGGGGGTCGAGCCAGCGCTGATGGGTCCGCTCGCCGACGCGACGAGCTGGTCGAGCTACCGCAGCGACTCGGCCTTCCACGCGACCTACTGGATCGCCTCCTGGCCGCGCTCGGACGTCGGGCCGATGTTCATGGCGCCGCTCTTGATGCAGACGAGCGCCCTGCGCACCGTCGCGGTGACGATCGAGCCGGTCCCCTACTCGTTGGCCATGCGCCGCGCCGAGGCGGCGCAGACCGCCGAGGTCGCCGAGGAAATCAACCGCAGCCGCCAGGGCTTCATGTCGACGGCGCGAATCCGCCGCCGCCAGCAGGCCGCCTCGCGCCGCGAGGAGGAGCTGGCCGACGGCCACGCCGAGATGCGCTGGACCGGCTACGTGCGGACCTCCGCCCGGACCCCCGAGGAGCTGGAGCGCTCGGAGTCAGAGGTCGAGCACGCCGCCCAGCTCGCTCGGCTCGGGCTGCAACGCCTGTACGGCGAGCAGGACACCGGCTTCCCCTTCACCCTGCCGCTCTGCCGGGGCCTGCGGTGAGGCGGCGGGCGGGAGAGCGACCGGGCCACGGCGGCACGACCGCCCACTTCCAGGCGGTCTACCCCTTCCTCGGTCAGGGCGGCCTCGGCGCCGCCGGCGCCTACATCGGCCGCGACGCCTACGGCGGCGCCTGGATGTATGACCCGTGGGCGCTCTACCCGGTCCACCTGCCGGGACCGAACATGCTGATGCTCGGCGGAATCGCCTCGCGCAAGTCGAGCCTCGTCAAGATCTACATCTACCGCCAGGCCGTCTTCGGCCGCCAGGCGTGGGTACTCGACATCAAGGGTGAGTATTGGCCGCTGGCGAAGGCGCTCGGGGTCAAGCCGATCACCCTCGCCCCCGGCGGCGAGGTGAGGCTGAACCCGCTCAGCCCGCGGGGCGGCCGCGAGGGACCGCTGAGCCTGTTGCGATCGGTGGCGCAGGCGGCGCTCCGGCGCGAGCTGAGCCCGGAGGAGGACGCCGGGCTGCGGGTGGCGCTGGAGATCGTAGACGAGGAATCCGGCGCCGCCGAGCCGACCCTGCCGATGGTGGTCGACGCGCTGCTCCATCCCCGCGAGGCGATGGTGCAGGGCGTCTCGGCCGCCAGCGCCGAGGACTTCGCCGAGGCCAACCGCTCCTCTGCCCTCGCCCTGCAACGCCTCTGCGCCGGAGACCTGCGCGGCATGTTCGACGGGCGGACCAGCGAGGGCCTCGACCTCGACGCGCCCCTGGTCGTCCTCGACCTCTCCGCCGTCCGCGACTCGGCGGCGCTGGGAATCCTGATGACCTGCGCCGCCGCCTGGCAGCAGTCGATCCTCTTGGAGCGAAAGCAGGCCGCCGAGCAGCGCGGCGAGGAGAGCCCGAAGCTGATCTCGGTTGTCGAGGAGGGCTGGCGCGTGACCAGCCACATCGGCGTCGCCGAGTGGCTACAGGCCAACTTCAAGCTCTGCCGCGCGCTCGGGGTCCAGAACCTCGTCGTCGTCCACCGCCTTACCGACCTCGGCGCCTCGGGCGACGCCGGCTCGCGCGAGGCGCGGATCGCCGAGGGGCTGATCGGCGACGCCGACACCAAGGTCATCTACCGCCAGCCCCACGACCAGCAGGAGCTACTGCGCTCCCGTCTCGGGCTGACCCGAACCGAGGCCGAGCTGACGACGACGCTGCGCCTCGGCGAGGCGCTGTGGATGGTCGGCCGCCGCTCCTTCCTCGTCCAGCACCGCCTCTCGCAGATCGAGCGCGAGCTCGTCTACACGGACTGGCGCATGGTCGATCACTTCGCGGAGGCGGCGTGAGCGGATCGGAGCGACAGCTCTACCTCGCCCTGGCCGCGATCGGCGCCGTCGTGCTGGCGACGATCTGGCTGATCGGCGCCCTAGCGGGGTTGGTCTTCGGCGGCGGCTGGACGTCGATCGGCGCGAGTGAACTGGTGCTGACCGCGCTCAGCCTTCCCTCCCACCTCGGCGATCCCCGCGCGGCGTGGCCGCGCCCGGCGCAGGCGACGCTGCCGGGGGCGCCCGGCTTCTACGTCACCGCCGTCCTGGTGCTCGGCGCCCTCGGCGGGCTGGCGCTGCTCGCCCGTCGCCTCGTCGACCTCGGCGAGCTGCCTTCCCTCGGCGGCAGTCGACCGCGGGCGCCGAGCGCCCGCTGGGCGAGCCGCCGCGACCTCGCGCCCCTGCGGGTGCCAGCGCCGCAACGGCGGCGACTGACCCTCGGCCGCAGCGGGCGCACCCTGCTCGCCGCCCAGGAGCGCCAGTCGGTGATCGCCTTCGCGCCGACCGAGAGCCACAAGACGACCGGCCTCGCGATCCCCGCCCTGCTGGAGTGGCAAGGGCCGGTCCTGGCGACCTCGATCAAGAGCGACCTGCTTATCGACACCGTGGCCCACCGCCAGACGCGCGGCGAGGTGATGGTCTTCGACCCCGCCCTGGTGACGGGCCTTGAGCCCTCGCGGGCGACGCCGCTGTGGGGAGCGAGCAGCTGGCGCGGGTCGATGCGGGTCGCCCACTGGCTCGCCTCGGCGGCGAAGACCGGCTCGGGCGGATTGCAAGACGCCGACTTCTGGTACGCGGCGGCGGAGAAGCTGCTGGCGCCGCTGCTCTTCGCCGCCGCCTCCAGCGGCCGCACGATGGAGGCGGTGGTGCGCTGGCTTGACGAAGGCCCCGAGGCCAACGACGCCCACATTGAGGAGCTGCTCGCCGAGGCGGGCGAGCCGGCGGCGAAGCGCGCCTGGCAGGCGACGCAGAACCGCGAGGAGCGCCAGCGCAGCTCCGTCTACACGACCGCCGAGATGATCGTCGGCGCCTTCGCCGACCCGCGCGTCGCCGAGGAGACCAAGGGCGCCGACTACAGCCCGGCCGCCCTGCTCGACGGCGGCGCCAACACCCTCTACCTGTGCGCGCCGCTGCACGAACAGGAGCGGCTCCGCACCCTTTTCTCGATGCTGGTGCAGGAGCTGCTGGCGGTCGTCTACGAGACCGTCGCGACGACCGGCAAGCCGCTCGACCCTCCCCTCCTGTTGCTGCTGGATGAGTGCGCCAACATCGCGCCGATCCCCAACCTCGCCGAGATCGCCTCGACCGGCGCCGGGCAGGGGGTGCAGCTGCTGAGCGTCTTTCAGGACATGGCCCAGGTCAGCTCGCGCTACGGGCGCCAGGCGCCGACGATCGTCAACAACCACCGGGCCAAGGTCTTCGGCACCGGGATCTCCGACCCCGACACCCTCTCCTACGTCTCCCGCGTCCTCGGCTCCGGGGAGTTCGAGCAGCGCTCGCGCAGCACGGGCGAGAAGGGGCGGCGCTCGGAGACCGAGGGCGACCACTACCGCGACCTCGCCCCGGCCAACCTCGTCCGCGAGCGCGACCCCGGCACCGGCCTCCTCGTCTACGGCCACCTGCCTCCGGCGAAGATCAAGCTGCGCCCCTGGTACGAAGACCCCGAGCTGCGACGACTGCGCGACGGGCTCGGCGCCGAGGAGGCGCGGCGATGAGCAAGACCGCCGCCTCGAGGATCGCGGGCGAGGGCACGGTGCCGCTGCGCGGGTCCGCTCCGCGCGAGGAGGAGCCGAGCGACGCCCCGGTCGCCGAGGAGCCGGTGCCACTGCGCCTCGGCGCCGAGCGGGTCGAGTCCGAGGAACGCGCGGCGCGACTGCGCATCCTCACCGGCCGCCGACGCTGGCGCTAATCGAGGTCGGCGAGGCTGACCGCGATCCACTCGAACTCGTCGTTCAGGATCGGCATCCGGTCGGGTTCCCGCGCCGCCGCGACCGAGAGCTCGTGGGCGGAGAAGACGCCGTTGCGGTAGGCGCGCACCCGCTCGGGGAAGCTCATCCGGGCGAGGATGCCGGCGACGTCCTGGTGCTCGGTGCGGAGGGTCAGCGCGCGAGTCGCGCCCGTCTTCGCGGGGCGCGGCGCCTCCACTACCTCGGGGACGTGCTGTAGGGCTGGCTGGCTCATCGGAGCCTCCCTTCGGGTCTTGGCGCCCGCCCGCTGCGGGAGCCGGTGCCCGTCTCCCGCACGCCGAAGGCGTGCAAAAACGAGGGCACAAGAGCGGCTCCCGCAGAGGCGGTGTGCCCGGCTGAAACGTCCGAGCGATCACACGCAGGGACTCGTCGCAGGGCCTCAGAAGGGCTCTCAGCGCTTCGCTTTTCGGCCAGTGTGTCCACTCACCCTTGTTGTCCAGCGAGAACGGCTTCTGCTTCGGTCTCGCGGTCACCAATGACGCCGCCGATGGCTGGTCGAACATGGGCGCATGGACGCAGCCGCCGCAGCCCTGATAGGAGCCGGAGTCGCCTCCGTCGTCAGCCTCTCCTCGCAGTTCCTCGCGCACGAGCTCGCGCTGAGGCAGGACAGACGAAACGCACGGCGCCAGCGCCTCACCAACGCGATCGAAGAAGCCGGCGCCGCTTTGCACGGTCCGGTCCGCGACGAACGCATGACCGACGAGGAGTTCGAGCAGTGGAAGGCGGCCCTGAAGCCCGACAGCCTCGCGGCCCGGAACCCTGAGCTAACTCGGGACCTGATGCCCTTCAACGAAGGGATCTATCGGGCAATGGTCACGCTGGAGCTTCAATTCGGCCAAGGCCATTGGCTAGGCGAGCGGTTCATCGACGCCGCAACCGCCTGCGCGTCTGCCGAGGAGGCCAAGAGCCTCCACTTCACCTCCGCCAACGAGGACTGGCGAATCAAGAACATCCCGGCCCTCGCCGAGAAAGCCAAAGAAGCGCGCGATGCCCGCGAGGAGTGGATGCGCCTCGCCCGACAAGAGGTCGACCGCGTGTAGCGGTTGGTCGCGGCGCTCAGGGCGAGTCTGAGTTCGCCGCCGCTATGGCTGCGTCGATCGAGGAGACGTAGAGGACGATGAACTGAGCGTCTTTGATCCCATCGGTCGGAAACACCAGGTGCGGAACGGCCTGCACCTCATCGGCGGTAACGGCGACCGCTGCGTGCTGCCAGACAGGATCGTCCTCCCTGTCCCTCGTCATGGCTTCGCGGAGGTTGTCCATCCACGCACGCTCGGGCAAGCCATCCAGAGGCACACCAACCCGACCTTCGCCGAGCGGAAGCCCGCCACCAATCCGTTTAACGGCCATATTCCGACAGTAGCGAAGGCCAGAGCTCCAGCCAATCTGAGGTGACGAGGCGCCTTGGCTACGGTTGCCAGGTGACCTACGACCACGACGAGCTAAGTCGACTCGTCCTCATCACGGAGCAGCTGGAGGTTGCGGTCGCCCTGCTGCGCACCGAGTCGATAGCGCACGCTCGCGCCGCCCTGATCCTCTTGGATCACCACGCAGAGATCATGCTCAACGGCCATTTCGACTCGCTCTTTAGAGCAGGCGACGGCAAGGGGTCGCTGGCCGGGAGGCCCTACAAGCGAGGCGAGCGCCAGAAGCTCCGTGAGTTCGGGGTCAAGGTGGACGCCGCGGCTGGAGTGGGCCCGTTGGGGCAAGGCGTCCCCACCGTCTTGGACGTCGATGACGCCGCCTGCCTCAAGCTCGCCCACCGGCATCGCAACGCCGCGCATCACCTCGATCAACACAACCCAGGCGTACTCGAACTGATCTGCCTGCTTCAGATCAGGAGCGTGTGCCACCTGCTGCCGGCGACGATGGAGAGCATCTCGATCTCGTTTGCCGGCAGGGAGCTACCCGAGGTGCTGGTCCGTCATGAAGTCAAAGCGCGCGACCTGACCGGGCTGCGTTCGGCGATTGAACTCCCTGGCGCCGCACAACAGGTCGCACACAGCATCACGGCAGAGCTGGAGCTGCCACTGGCAGGAGTTAAGGGCGCCCTCGCCGACGACCTACTCGACCGCGGCGGAGCGGCAATTCGCGTGATCAAGAGACTGCTGGAAGACGGTCTGCCAGCCGATGACCTGCACTTCGCTATCGCCCACGACGAGTTTTGGGAGAGGCACGGCAGCGATGCGCAGCTGGTGGAACTGCTGCAGCGCACCGACTCCTGGCACCGTCGCGACGAGGCCGATGCCAACAACCGCTTCCCCGCCGAGGTACGGGAGGACATGGAAACAGCGAACCGCGAACGGAACGAACGCTACGTCGAACTACAGCGCGACTTCCGCCCGCGGGCCCGCGACAAGTCGGCCATCGACGCGATCGAGAGATCGGAGGAGTTGCTCGGGTTGTCGGAGCTGGCCGAGGTGGTCGAGCTGTACGACCAGCTCGACCACGACCTCGCAATCTTCGAGCGCCACCTCCCTGCGGCCGTAGGCGCATTGAACGCAAGGGTCGAACGCCAGATGGACTTCGCGCTCGAACGCTGACTAGGGCGAAGTCAAACCAAGGACCGCCCGCGCCCACGGCACCTCGTCAACGAGCGAGGTCGCCTTGTAGAAGTGCTCGACCGCACCGCGCCGCGGCTCGGTGTCGACCAGCTCGACCGCACCATGCTCGGCGAGGACGCGAACGTGGTAGCTGACGATCGAGACGTCCCTGTTGACGGGGACCGTCAGCTGCTTTGGGCTGCGCTTCTCGGTGGCCTCGACGTAGAGGCGAAACAGACGCCTCCGCAGAGGATTCGCCAGCAGGAAGATCAGCGCCTCTTCGGTCCCGCTCGGCTTCCTACTGGCGGGCATAACCACCAACTCCCCGCAGCGGAGTCTCGACAGACAAGCTCCCCTCCCGCTGCGGCGCCGGCAGGGTCCAGACAATCCCGCGCAGCAGCTCCTCGGCTCCGACGTCGAGCGCGAAGGCGAGCTTGATCAGCGTGTCGACGCGAGGGAACCGGCGCCCGTTCTCCAAGAGGCCGATCTCGGTGCGGTGCAGCGAGCAGAGCGCCGCCAGTTTCTCCTGGGAGAGGTCCGCACGGCGGCGAGCCCGCCACAGGTTCCGGCCGAGTTGTTTGGCGACCTGTTCCTCCCTCATCGGCTCTCCTCGATGTGGACGGAGCGGTCCCTCTCCTCGACGACGACAGAGATTCCGTAGGCGGTGCGGAACTCAAGCCAGCCGCTCCCCTCGGTCTCGGGACCGATGTAGACCTGGGTGTCGGCGGGGTCGAGATAGAACCCCGTCTGACCGTCGACCACCACGGCGATCGCTTCGTGGTCGGGCGGCAGGGTCTCGACCCGGTTCAGCTCGCCCTGCAATCCGCAGCCGAAGAACTGGTTGTAGAAGTTGACCGTGGCCTTGATCTGGAACCCGATCAGGCCCTGCAGCCGGCTCAGCGCGTCGGTGAACTCGATCTGCCCAAGCTCGTCCATGTGGGGCAAAGGCGCTGGCATCAGAAAGTGTCCCCCCTCTCCAGCAATTCCCTCACCCGCGTCCGTCCCTCGGTCAGGCAACGGTGCAGCTTTGCCTTGCTCCATCCCCGCAGCTCGCGAATCTCGGCGTAGGTGCAACCGAGCCCGAACAGGATCAGCGCGGTCCGCTCGTCGGGCTTCAGTTGCTCGACCAGCGCCAGCACCTTCGCCGTGTCCTCGGCCCGCTCGACCAGCTCGTCGGTGCCGTAGCGCTCGTCGGGGACGACCGTCTCCGATTCCTCGCCTTCGCGGAGGGTGACGAGGTAGCGGGACTCGCGGGCCACCACTTTACGCCCGATCGCCCAGGCGCAGCGCTTCGTCACCAGCATCATCCAGCGTAGGGCGTCGTCACCGGCCGGACCGTCGTAGAAGCGAAGGAACTGAACACAGGCGTCGCTCAACGCATCATCGGCGTCCTCGGGCCGACGAGAGTGAGCGCGCGCCTGCTGCATCAGCGGCGCTCGCCTGGTGCGAAGAAGCCGATCAAGCGCCATCGCCCGACGCCCATCCTGAACTCTGCGGTTCTGTGGCGGGGAGGCCATGAGAGCCGCCCCGCACGCGCAGCGTGCGATCCTCGGGCGGCGTGGCCTCCCCGCCGCAGGGAGCTAAAGCCGACTCAGCGACCGATCCGCATGGCGCGAGTGGCGCTGCGGGTGCGCTGTTTGCCGAGCTGCTTCTGCACCCGCGCGATCCGCAGCTCCGCCTGGCGGCGCTCTCGCCGCTGTGCGGCGTCGCGGGCCTTGCCGCCGAGCGGGTCCTTGCCGGCGGTGGTGATCCCGTAGCGCTGGCGGTAGCCGTAGATCGCGTCGACGCCGTTGTTCCAAAGCGCCGCCTGCAATGGGTCCTTGGGCCTCGGGCCGAGGCTCTCGACGATCATCTTGCTCGGCTGCGAGCGCTCGGCGGCGACGGCGCGGCGGCGAAGATCGACCTGGCGGTCCTCGATCAGCGCCAGCTCGGCCCGCTCGGTGCCGGTCAGCTGCGAGCGGCGAGGGGTCTCGATGGCAACCTCGACCGTGAGATCGTCGCGCTCGGATTTCAGACGACGCAGCTGCTTGGCCGCGAGCTGGCGAGGCTGGTCGCTCTCCATCCCCGCGAGTCGGGACTCAGCGGCGGCGATCCGCCGCTCGAGGTCGGCGAGGCGCCCCTCGGCCGGGGACGGCTCGGAGGCCGCGGCGAGGCGCTGCTCAAGGTCGGACCGCCGCCTCGCCAGGTCGGGCGGCGCCATCGCCTCGACCCGCTTGCGCGCCCCAACCTCGATCGCCGCGTACTCGCCCGCCGCCCGCTCGGCGCCGAGTCGCAGATCATGTGCTGCGTCCTCGACCTCCCGCGTGCCGGGGCCCAGGTCGGCGTCGGTCAGCTCAGAGGCGGCGACCCCATAGGCGGCGGTGGCACCTGACGTTCGGGAGATCGCGACGGTGAAGTCCTCGCGGCTGATGCCGGAGTCGAGCAGGGCGAAGGCGGAATCGAAGGTCTTCGACTCGGTGCTGTAGGTGGTGAGCGCGTAGGCGTGCTGGATCGCCGCCTCGCGCGAGGGGGTCATCTTCTCCAGGTAGCGGCGGTCGAGCCGCACCCCCTGCCCCTCCACGCCGAGCCGCTGGAGGTAGAGGTGGTGCTTTGCCTGGTCGACGCCGACGATCTCCCAGCGCTCGCGGTTGGAGACCTCGGGCGTGTTGATCCGGGTGATGACCCGATCGCCGGCGGCGAAGGGCTGGCCGCCGACGATCAGGGCGTCCTTGCCAACCCTGCCCTCTGCCGCGAGCAGGTCGCGAGCTAGTTCGTTCAGATCGGCGACGTCGCGGGTGCGACGGGCGATCATCACCGCGTCCTCGCCGGCGGCGTAGCTCTTGTGCCAGTCGAGCACCTGGGCGTCGAGCACCTCGGGCAGGGTGTCGGCGATCACCAGGCGGTCGTGGGCGCGCAGCACGTCGAGCGCGTCCGAGCCACGGCCTTCGTGGGCGAGTTCGACGATCCGGCGATCGACCGGATCGCGCTGGCGGCGGATCTGTGTCAGCACCACCGGCTCGATCTCGTTGGTCAGGTTGCCGTAGAGGCCACCGGGTCCAACCGCGCCGATCTGGCGAGGGTCGCCGATCAGGACGAGCTTGCCGTCGCAGCCCTCGGCGAGGTCGGCGAGCGCGGTCATGTGTGGCGTCGGCGTGGTCGAGGACTCATCGACGACGATCACCGTCCCCCGCGGCAACGGCGCGATGTTGCGCTCGGCCAGCTCCCCGGTCTGGATCAAGAAGGCGGTGACGGAGGTCGCGGGAACACCGGCATCGGTGAGCTCACCGGAAGCGCTGCGGGCGGTGGCAACGCCGACGCCGCGAATCCCCGCCGCCGCCCAAGCCTCCTGCGCCGCCGCGAGCGCGGTCGTCTTCCCAGTACCCGGCAGAGCGGCGACAGCGACGACCCGCTCGCCGCCGGTGGTGAGCCGCCGCACCATCTCGACCTGCTGCTCGCTGAGGTAGCGGTGGCGATCGAGGACGGCGGCAAGGGTGGCGCCGTCGACCACGGCCGCCCCCGCCTTCTCACCCTTCCTCGCGGTTGCCATGAACCGCTGCTCCAGCTCCCAAAGGCGCGGCGTCGTGTAGTAGGTGGCATCGAGTGGACCGGCGCCGCGGTGAATCTCGATCAGCCGATCGCCGTCGATCAGGGTGCTGACCGCGCCCTCCAGCACCCGCGCGTCGGCGCCTTCGCGGAGCTGATTTGCCACCGCAGACAGAAGATCGCGGCGGTCGAAATGGGAGTGATGGGCCTCCAGGTCGGCGAGGGCGCGGTCGAGTTGCAGGGCGCCGATCGCCGCGGGCTCGCGGCAGCGCCCGCGAGCGACCATGCGGTCGATCGAGTCGGGGGTGAGATCGAACTCGGCGGCGCGCGTCACCCACTCCTGGCGCTGGGTGTCGGGGTCGACCTTGTAGTCCTTCGCGTCGCGCGTCCGGTAGGCGGCAACTTCGGCGGCGGCCGCGGAGCTGGTGCCCCGCTCGGCCATCGCGGCGACGATCTCCGCCCGGCGCTGGGAGAAGTGGTCGATCACCGGCCGCCCAATCTCGGCGAGGTCGGCATAGCCGTTGACGACCTGCTGCCACTCCACGCCGAGGTCGCGGGTCAGCTCGGCCCGAAGCGCCGCCTGGTAGACGTGCCCGGCTGCTTTCGCCTCGCGCAGAAGCGGCGATTGCCGCCGCGGGTTGGCGAGGCTGAGCCAGCGTCCGTCGGAGACGGCGCGGGTCATGTTGGCGGTGACGAGGTGGGTGTGGAGAGCGGGATCGCCGGCCCGCGAGGAGCGGTGGCGAAAGCCCATCGAGAGAAAGCCCGCGCCCGGCTCGATCACCACGCCGCCCTTGCCGCGCTGCACGAAGCAGGCGGTCCTCTCGAAGTAGCCGACCGCCTCGGCGACGGCGTGGTCGTGGGCGCGAAGGATCGCGGCGCGAACCTCGGGCGAGCCGACCGCGTAGAGCAGCGAGACCGACTTCGGCGCGGCGAAGCGAATGTCGTAGCCGAGGATCGGATCGAGGCGGCGCTCGCGTCCTTCGGCGTCGATGAACTTGCGCGGCTCGGGCCGGGAGACGAGGACGGCGCCGGTGACGGGGTGCTTGCCGGCGAGGACGGCGGCATACGCCTCGCGGTCGACCTCGCCACTGAGACCGAGATCGGCGGCCAGCTCGCCCATCCACTCCCCCGGTGCCTCGCCGGGCTTCGTGTAGTAGTCCTCGCCGCCTTCGGCTACCGCTTCGATCCAGTAGTTCGCGTTCGCGCGGCCGATCTTCGTCACTCCCACCATCGCCCCTGTTGTCCACCGTGCGGCCCGGTTGCATCGGGTGAACCCGGAGGGTTCGTAGTGTGTCGGGCTGTGAGGTTGGTGCTAAGGGGACGCTGGTACGGGTTGCTACTTCGCTTCGTATTGCCTAGCTGTTTCGGCCATTAGCTGCCTCTGGCGTTTGGCTTCGTCTGCGGTTGGTGCCTTCTATCTGGCTTCCTGGTGGTATCTGAGGTAGAGACTTCTGGACCTGACTCGGATCGCTCTCGGAATGGTCGGTCGGCTGCTTCGACGCCGATGCCGCAAGGCCCGCGCCGCCCGAGCGGAGCGAGGGCACAGGGAGCGGAGCGACCGGGGCGCAAGGGCCGAGCGGCGAGGCGGTCGCCGAGGACGCCGCGATGCCGGCGAGGCGAGCGCCCCCCGAGCGCAGCGAGGGAAGGTCGCGGAGCGACCGAGGGCGCGAGGCCGAGCCGGCGAGCCCTGCAGCCGACGCCGCAAGGCCCGCGCCGCCCGAGCGGAGCGAGGGCAGAGGGAGCGGAGCGACCGGGGCGCAGGGCCGAGCGGCGAGGCGGTCGCCGGGGACGCCGGGCTGGGCGATCCGCTCCCGGCTTCAACGTCTAGTGCATGATCTCCCCATATGGGAAGGTGGCGAAGGCTCTCCCGCCCTCGCGACGGACGAGGTTGGCGACCGTGAGGTCGCGGACGGCGCGATCGACCCAATCCTCGTCCTCATCGCTCAACTGGCGGGCGAGGTCGACGACCATCATCCCCTTCGGGTAGATCGAGGCGAGGACGGCGAGGACGAGGACCTGGGCGGTCTCGTCGTCTACTGGGAAGCCGGCGGGCAGGCAGTCGCCGACTCGAAAACTGGTGCTGCTCATGGGCGGAACTCCTCCCCCTAGAGGCCAGGCCGCAAGGCCAGGCCGTTTGAAGTGTCTCCGCCGGGGTGAAGTCAGGGGGAGCGCGAAGTGTCCCCCCGGAGACGAAAGGCGGCAGCGGCTTCCCGGGAGCCGAGACAGGAGGTATGGCCGCCGTGAGGCGGTGTCCCGACGCCCGAGAAGCCGCTGCCGCTTGGCCCTAGCGCTCCATGAGGAGGTCGTGGAAGCGGAGCGCCGCGACGGTCGGGCGGATCGTGTCGACGTCGCGATGCAGCAGGCCGGCCCCGGCCAGGTCGCGGACACCGCGCTCGATCGCATCGGTCCCCTCGTAGTCGGGGTTGGCGCCGACCATCATCCGGGTCAGCTCGGCGAAGGTCAGCTGGGTCGGATGCTCCTCCAAGAGCAGCCCGAGGATCGCCGCCTCCGTGCGGTCGTCTTCCTCGTTGTTCGAGAGCTCGCACCGCGAGCTATGGTCGTCGTGCATGGGAGATCACACCTCCTGTGAAGTCGTCCTGGGGTTGGCGTGTCCGCGCCGCCCCAGGGCGCATTTGGGTTGTCAACGGCGCTAAGTCGCCGGAGCCGGGTGTTGTCCCCCCCTGCCGATTAAGTTTTCGGGTAGGGGATCCGGCCTGGTGAGGGCACAAAAAAAGGGCGCCCACCTTCGCGGTGGACGCCCCGGAGGGATCGCCTAGAACGGGATGTCGTCTTCGCCCTCCTTCTTCTGCTCGCCGCCCTCCTTCTGCTCCTCGCTCAGCTCCTGCTGGGTCTCGCCGTTCCCGCTGCCGCCGTTGCCGTTGCCGTTCGGTTTGGCGCCGAACTGGACCACGTTGGCGACGACCTGGACGTACTCGCGGTGGTCGTCTCCCTCGCCCTGCTCCTTCCAGTCGAGGCGGCCTTCGACGACGATCGCGCGGCCTTTCTTCAGGTACTCGTAGCAGCGCTCGCCCTGCTTGCCCCAGACGCTGATGTTGAAGTAGTTGGGCTTGTCGACCCACTCGTCGTTGCCGTTCTTGCGGCGGCCGTTGACGGCCAAGCGGAGGTTCGTGACCTTTTCGCCGCTTTCGGTCTTTCGCTGCTGCGGATCGCGGGTCAGGTTGCCGCTGAGGACTACGACGTTGATGCCTTGCATTTCGGGGCCTCCTTTGAGAGGTGGTTCGATTGACGAGCCCAGGTAGGGCGCGCGACCGAACGCGCGGAACCGAGCCGGAGACGAATGTCGGAGGTGAGGGGAACCCCCCTTGCGGGGGTTGAAGCGCGGGCGGCGCGTGCCACCCTGGCGTGAGGAAATTGGACTGCCTCTCACAGGCGGACCTGAAAGTCAGCCCATCCTTGCTGTCGCTGTCTCGGAACCTGACTCAGGCCGCGGCCACGAGGCTCAGCTGCTCGCGGTCAAGTTCCTCCCACGCTGTAGCGAAGATCGGCCGCGCCTTCGGCATCGCCCCGGCAGGTCCGGCAACTACGAAGTGCTCGCGCGTCGGCAAGGTCTTTTCCCTGCGAAGGAGATAGACGCGCTCGATGCCGTCGCCACGATCGACGCGGCCCCTGGCGCGAACCAAGCTCTCGCAACGCTGGCGCGTCCCCCCGTCGACAACTCGCAGGTCTCGATAGACGGGGCCCACCTTGTCGGGGTCGTCGGCCTTCGGCAGCCAGAGTCGCCGGACCTCATAGACCGAATGCGGAGCCTCAGTCAGGCGGCGCTCGAACTCCTCCGCGATGGCCGGACGCTCGGCGGCGATGAGGTGGTCGAGCCGTTTGCCGGCGATGAGACCTCCTCGTGGATTCAGACAGAGGGATCGCCTCTCGAGCATCAGAGCTTCATAGGCGCTCTCCGGCCTGGTGTCGAATCGAGGGATGGTCCGCTCGCGGCCCGAGCGGCTAGTGAGCGCGAACGGGCAGTAGACGCAGGCCGACTTCGGCCAGTCGGCGACGCCGGTGATCTTCTCGATGTAGCGGCTGCAGGCGTCGCGGCTCCAGCCCCACTCGATCAGAGGGAACTCCGGGCGGCGGTGCGCCGTTTCGTACTTGGTCGCGCGCTCAGCTCGCGACCGCTCGCCGGTTCCGAAGCCGAAGACCAGGCGGCCCGGCTCGGGCATGTGTTCGGCGCACCGCCGGGCGCGGCCCGTCTCCTCGGCCTCGTAGCCGAAAGCGTGGCGGGTCGCCTCCGGCGCGTGCTGTTCGAGGTAGGAGTCGATTACGTCGCCCTTTGACTTGATCGAGCAGATGCGGTTGCCGCCCGCTTGCGGAATCGTCCCCGCTGCCGTCAGTTCGTCGGACAGCTTGTAGGCGCCGGCGAGGTGGAGGCGTCTCGGCGATGCCGTATCGCTGAGAACGACGATGCCGTCCTTGGTGCTGGGACCGGCGCGAGCGACCTGGGCGAAGCGGATCCCGGCCTCTCGCAGCCGGGAGAGGACGTGTCGCTCGACGAGAGCTCCGGTACGCGGCCACTCGTCGCCGGTCATGGCCGTGACGACGAGTAGATCGGAGAGGTCGAAGTCTCGCGAGCGCGGTTCTTCTAGCCACCGCAAAAGGAGAGCGGTGCTGTCGACGCCTAGCCCGTAGGAAAGGACGACCCTCATGTCTGCGCCTCCGCTGAGGATTGGTCGGACAGCGAAGCCGGAAGCGCCATCTGGCCGACGAGGCTCTGCTGCATCTCCATCTCCAGCACCGCCTCCAAGCCACGCTCTTGAACCACCGCCAAGCAGGCGTTCCAACCCTCGCTCCAGCCGCGCTCGTAGGCGCGGTTGGCAACGTCGCCGCGGGCGTGGTGATAGGTGCCGTTCATGCCTACGCCGCGATCGGCTCGGGGGTCGACGTAGACGGGCGAGCATCCGACTCGTCGTCGGGAAGAAGCGCGTCCTCGATGCGGGAAGCAAGCCGGTCGATCAGCTCGCCATACCGCCCGATCTCCTCGCCGCTTCCCCAACTCGCCATGTAGGGGACGGAGAAGCCCTTGGTGTCGAATCCGAGGCTGGAGCA
>DASUQZ010000147.1:0-13270 GCA_036280335.1 Solirubrobacterales bacterium | reverse complement strand
GCCGCCGGACGAGGTCAAGTTCGCCAAGAAGGTGATCGAGGCGATCCCCGACGGCCGCGGCGTCCACATGATCGACGGCAAGATGCAGGACGACGCCACCTGGAAGCAGTGCAAGGTGATGGTCGAGCTGGCGGAAATGCTGGCCGAGAAGGATCCGGAGCTCGCCGAGGCTTACAAGTAATCGGTACCGGGAACGAGCAGTAATAGGTCGGTTCGCAAAGGCCTTCCCCAGTATTGGGAAAAGCCTATTTTTCCTTTCCGGTATCCCGTAATCTGCGGGAAAACGGTCCCCACGTTTCAGAGGTTCATGTGTTCCAAGGCGACTGCCGATACGGAGAGGGCATCGACCACCGCAACCCCTCCCCGAATCCCGCCTTACAACTAAACAGTCTCGTTTCCCCCAGCCAATGCACTCTTCCACCGACCTCCCCCTCGATCGACGCTTCCCCTCCCAGTCCAGCACGCGTGAAGCGCTGGTCCAGGACCGGCCCACCCTCGGCGCGATGCCGATGGCGAGGCGCGGCCCCGGCATCTGGCTGCTGCCGCTGATCGACTTCGTTTCCTCTTCCGTTGCCCTGGCGGCCGTCGCCGCGCTGGCCGGGGTGGCCCTTCTCCCCGCCTTCCCGGTCGCCCCGGCGGTGCTCGTCCTGGTCTACGCGGTGCTCGGTGTTTACGGATCGGGCTCGGCGCGCGAGCAGGGCGGCGCCGGCTGGCCGATGATCCGCTTCGTCGTCGCCGGGCTCTTCGTCTGGGCTGCCTCGCTGCTGGTCGAGATCGGCAGCATCGAGCAGCTCGGCCTCTGGCTCGGCTTCATCGCCCTCGACACGGCCAGCCGGGCGGTCAGCGCTCCCTCCCTGGAACGCCTCAACCCGCAGGAGCGTTGGGTCCTGGTCGGCGACGACGCCACCGCGGAACGCCTGCGCGCCTACGCGCCGCTGAAGAAATACGCGACCGTCGTCGGCACCGTGCCGCCGGCCGAGAAGGATCCGGGCACCGCCGGCCGCGTCGCCGCCCTCGAGGTGGTCGAGCGCTACCACGCCGACCGCGTCGTCATCTCCAGCCAGAACGCCGACGACGAGGGACTGCTGGAGCTGGTCCGCGCCTTCAAGTCGATCGGCGTCCCGGTCAGCCTGCTGCCGCGCCCGCTCGACCTGCTCGAGGCGCAGTCCGTCACCCCGAACCGCGTCGGCGGCGTGCCGCTGATCGAGGTCGAGGCGCTGGCCGCCCGCGGAGCGGTGCCCTACAACGGCCCCGACCGCCGCGCCACCCGCAAGACGAAGGTGAGCGTGGTCGTGCCGGCGATGAACGAGGAGAGGAACATCGGCCACGTCCTCTCCGAGCTCCCGGAGGGCCTGCACGAGGTGATCCTGGTCGACGGCAACTCCCAGGACAACACGGTCGAGGCCGCCCGCCAGGCCTACCCGGACATCCGGGTAACGACCCAGAGCGGCCGCGGCAAGGGCGACGCCTTCCGCACCGGCTTTGCCGCCGTCACCGGCAACCTCGTCGTCATGCTCGATGCCGACGGCTCCGCCGACCCGGCCGAGATCCCCCGCTTCGTCGAAGCGCTGGAGGCCGGCGCCGACTTCGCCAAGGGCTCCCGCTACATGGAGGGCGGCGGCAGCGCCGACATCACCAAGCTGCGCAGCCTCGGCAACTCGGTCCTCAGCGGCACTGCCAACATGCTCCACGGCACCGAGTTCACCGACCTCTGCTACGGCTACAACGCCTTCTGGGCCCGCTGCCTCCCCTTCATCTCCCTCGACGTCCCCGGCTTCGAGGTGGAGACGCTGATCAACCTCCGCATGGCCTCGGCCGGCATGAAGATCGTCGAGGTGCCGAGCTACGAGAAGGAGCGCATCTCCGGCGACAGCAACCTGAAGACCTTCCGCGACGGCTTCCGCGTCCTCGGCACCATCTTCAAGGAGGCCCGCCGCCGCCGCAGCCTCCGCCACGAGCGCCTCCACATCCCGGCCGCCGAGGTGGGCGAGCGGGCGCGCGCTGCTGCGTGAGTCCCGTCAACCCCAGAGGCAGGACCATACTGTTCCCTGAGGGCTCCACGGCAATCAATAGAGCCTTTTGTGGCGTGCTGCGCGCAGTCCTGCGACCCGATGAGGAAGAGACGGCTCCAGAACGTGGTTCTTCACATAGCGATGGAGGCCACGACCGCTCCTGGTACCGATAACTACCTGGGACCGAGAGGCTCAATAGTCTTTCTTGGATGCAATTGGAGTCAATGTGGGTTCATGGGCTGCGGCGCTTTGGCGGCGAGAAGCCAACCCGCCTCCGCCTCGACGCCCCGCTCGTCTGCCTCGTCGGGGCAAACGAGGTGGGAAAGTCAACTTTGCTCGATGCTCTTGAGATGTCTACGGGCTACATCGATGAGGACGACAATTGGATCCCCATAGAGCCGACGGAGTGGACGCGGGGCGAGACGCTTCCACCCAACCACCAAGTTGTGAGGCTTAGGTATCGGCTCGAAAAGACCGACCTTGAGGTGCTACGCGCTCTTGAGGGCTGGGCGGACATGCGTCAAGTGCACTGGCTTGAACGGATCCTATTGGCTAACGGATCTTCATTCCTGTGGCTGGACCCCACTCCAATTCGAAATATCGGGCCACGCAAGAAGCTAGCGGCGACCCTACGAACTCTCACCGAAAGCGACGATTGGCCTTCTGAGGATGAGACCGAGGGAACTCCAGCATCACCATCAACTGTTCAGCAACTGCTAGAGGCGCTGGAATCGGACAACCGAAGCATCCGAACCCACTTGTCAGATCTCGGTGCTCTCGCCGACGCGCTGGAGGAACAAGGATGGGGACACAACGTGCTAGAGGAATTTCATGCAGTTCATGCTTTGGAGAGTCGCCGTCATCCCCACGACGAAGCTCGCACGGCACTTGAGCACCTAGTTCCTCGCTTTGTGCGCTTCGAGCCCCAGGACAGGCAGCTGGCCGATGAGTATGACCTTACCTCAGCTGCCTCCGACCCCCCTCCTGCCCTAAAGAACCTGGCGGAACTGGCAGAGTTAGATCTGGAGCTACTGCTCACTCAAATCCAATCTGGAATCACGGGGAGTGTCCGCGCGACGATCGACCGTGCAAATGAGGTTCTCCGCGAGAAGTTTGCGGCTTGGACGCAGAAACCCCCTGTGACGGTCAGCTTCGATCGTTCTGGCACGACTCTGCTTATTCACGTGCAATCGGGGAGCGGGGTTCCGATGAAGCCAAAAGAGCGCAGTGAGGGGCTGCGTCAGTTTGTGGGATTGGTTGCACTAACTGCCGGTGAAGGTCACGACGTGCCACCAATCCTCCTGATCGACGAGGCGGAGATGCATCTCCACTACGACGCTCAAGCTGACCTAATGGAGGTCTTAGCCAAGCAGACCACCGCTGCACAAGTGATCTACACGACGCATTCATCCGCGTGCCTCCCTGAGGACCTGGGCTCATCAGTACGGGTCGTTACTGGGGTTCGTGACGAGATGCTCAGCGAAGTCAAACAGCAGTTCTGGTCAGATGACGTTGGATTGGTTCCGTTGCTCCTCGCTATGGGAGCTGGATCTATGGCCTTTGTTCCCTTGAGACCAGCCGTGATTGCCGAGGGTGGCAGTGACTTGGTGCTCCTGCCTTCCTTGATCAAGGAGGCCGCGAGAATCAAGCGGCTTGGATATCAGGTGGTTCCAGGAGCAGCAGGCACTCCTCCGATGCGCATCGCTGGCCTAGATCTGCATGGAGTGAATACTGTATGGGTCCTCGATGGGGACGAAAGCGGAGTAGATCGACGCAGCTACCTTGCTGAGCAGGGAGTACCCGAAGACAGGATTCACCTATTCCGGTCGGGTGGCAGGGGAATTGAGCTAGAGGATTTAGTACACCCCGCGACGTACTGCCTAGCCGTAAACAACTACGCCCAGGACCTTGGCGGGTCGAAGGATGAATTCGAGGAGTCTCTCCTGCCCGCCGAGCCTTGTAGAAGGCATGACGCAGTTAGCGCGTGGTGCCACACCCAGAACCTTAAGGAGCCGGGCAAGACTGCAATTGCTAATAAGGTTCTTGAACTACGAGGTTCAGAGCCGCTCACCGATCCAGATCATCGGGAAGCGTTGCGAGAACTGCATAAGGAGTTACGACAGCAGCTGAAAGTCCGCTAGCCGCGCTTCGCTTGCGGTTAGCTCAGCCTTTCGTCTCACCGAGCCGGCGGCTGGATGGGGCTTTCGGTGATGCCGCCGTAGAGGTTGGGGCGGAAGGCGCCGGGTTTGACGGCTTTGCGGAAGGCGTTGCGCTCTTTCTTGCTGCGCTCGATCGGCCAGTTGGTGCCGCGGTCGTCGACGTCGTACCAGACGACGGCGCGGACCTTGCGGTACTTGTTGCGGAGTTTGTTGAACATGTCCCTGATCCAGGCGGGCTTGTTGCCGCCGCGATCGGTGGAGGCGACCTCGGCCAGCATCACCGGCTTGCCGGGGGCAACCTTGCGGGTGATCCGCTTGTAGGTGCGGTGGAAGACTTCGTTGAAGCTCTGCCAGCCGGGCGAGCCGCGGCGCTCGCCCCAGTTGAAGCCGTCGAGGGCGGTCCAGTCGACGTAGGCGTCGCCGGGATAGACCGTCCCCAGCGGGATGAGGCTGTTGTAGAGATCGACGTTGGGGCACCAGACCCAGGTGGCGTTATTGGCGCCGACCGAGGTGAAGATGTCGTGGACGTGGCGCCAGGCGGCGACGAACTGGCCCTTGGTGTTGCCGTTTACCCCTTCCGACCAGGGGAACCAGAAGCCGTTCATCTCCCAGTTGAAGCGCAGGAAGAAGGGGTGGCCCCAGTCCTTCGCCTTGAGGGCGAATTCGCGGATGTAGGGGTCGAAGGCGCCGCTCAGCAGCATGCCGAGGCTGTACTGCGGCTGGTCGAGGCTGGGCGGGCTCGAGGTCGAGTTCCAGCTGAAGACCGGGATCGCGCCGTAGCGCCGCACGTTTTCCAGCGGCGTGGTGGGAAATTTGGTGGGGGTGCAGCCGCCCTCGTCGCATTCGGCGAAGGGCGAGGAGAACCCGACCAGCGAGAGCCCCTTGCCGGAGATCTGCTCGAAGCGGTGGACGGGGGTCATGTCCCAGGGCGCCGCTTCGCCGGTGATCTGCTCGCCGATCCAGGCGCCCCAGTAGAGCGAGGCGGGCGGCCGCTTCTTCTTCGCCCCGGCAGCGCCCGCGGGCAGCACCAGGAGCGCCATGAGGAGGCACGCCACCCCGCAGAGCAGCAGCAGCCGGCGGCTGCGAGCGGATTTCGGTGCCTTCTCGGTCATGGTGCTGTGCATAAAACCCGATCGGGGGCCGATCAATGCGGCGCCTCCAATCCCTGCATACGAAGCGCCAATCCCGGAGGATCAGCGCGGCGGCGGGATCGGGCTGCTCGCGATGGCGCCGAACCGATTCGGCTGGTACCTGCCCTTCCGGATCCCCTTGGCGAAGGCACGTGTGGCGGTAGCCGAGGTCTCCAGGGGCCAGTCCACCCCCCGATCGAACTCGTTGAAGTAGATCAGGGCCCGGATCCGGGGGTACTTGCGCGGCAGCGCCTCGAACATCTTGCGGATCCAGACCGCCTTGTGGCCGCCGTTGGGAGTGGTGGCGAACTCGCCCAGCATCAGCGGCTTGCGCGGCGCGATCTTCTTCGTGACGACCCTGTAGGCCGGCTCGATGATCTCGTTGAAGCTGCGCCAGGGTCGCGGGTTGACCGGGTTCCGGCCCCAGTTGTAGCCGTCCAGGCAGGTCCAGTCGACGTAGCCGTGGCCCGGGTAGGCGCGCTTCAGCGGGTACTTCCGCAGCTTGCGCGGGGTGTCGGCGTAGGGGCACCAGACCCAGGTGGCGTTGTGGGCGCCGACAGCGGCGAAGATGTCGTGGACCCGGCGCCAGGCGGCGACGTACTGCCCCGGTGCGTTGCCGTTGGCGGTCTCCGACCAGGGGAACCAGTCGCCGTTCATCTCCCAGGCGAAGCGCAGGAAGAACGGGTGCCCCCAGTCGCGCGCTTCGGCGGCGAACTGGGCGATGTAGGAGTCGTAGGCGCCGCCGGTGATGTCGGCGAGCTGGAATTCGGGCTGTTCGGCGCTGTGCCGCGGGCTCGCTTCCGGCCCCCAGCTGAAGACCGGGATCGAGCCGTGGGCGCGGACGTTGTTCATCGCCGGGGTCGGGAACTCGTAGAACTCGCAGGGCCTGCGGTTGCAGTTCAGGAACGGCGAGGAGAACTGGATCAGCGACATGCTCTTGCCGAGGATGGCCTCGAACTGCGCGACCGCGTTCATGTCCCAGGGCGCGTCGGTGCCGGTCAGCTGGTCGCCGATCCAGGCGCCCCAGTAGACGGGCTTGGGCTTCGGCGGCCGCTTCTTCTTCTTGTGCTGCCTCTTCCCGGCCTTGCCCCCCCTCTCGGCCTTCCCGGCAGCGATCGAGGCCGGCGGGGCGGCGAGCAGGCAGCAGCACAGCGCCACCGACAGCAGCGCTACGACGAAGCCCGCCCTGCGCGGGCGCATCGGGTGAATCCGCATACCCAGAAGGGCAAGTGTAGGGAATGGCTCGCCCGGCATTCGCGACTCAGCTGGGCGGCGGGATCGCGCCGCCGGAGATGCCGCCGTACCCGTTGCCGACGTAGACCGGCTGCCGGATTCCTTCCGCGAAGGCCGCCGTGGCGGGCTGGGAGGTCTCGATCGGCCAATCCATGTTGTCGTCGAATTTGTCGAACCAGACCAGGGCGCGGATCTGCGGGTATTCGGTGGGGACGCGGGTGAGGGCGTCGCGGATCCACTCGGCCTTGGAGCCGCCGTGCTCGCTGGAGCCGATCTCGGCCAGCATCATCGGCTTGCCCGGGGCGATGCTGCCGGCGATCTGGTCGTAGCTGCGGCGGAACAGCTGGTCGAAGCTCTTCCAGCCGCGCGGCGAGGCCGGGTTGGTCCCCCAGTTGTAGCCGTCGAGGCCGGTCCAGTCGACGTAGGCCTCGCCGGGGTACAGGGAGGCGACGTCCTGCAGCGAGCCGGCCGGGTCGATGTACGGGCACCAGACCCAGGAGACGTTGGTCGCGCCGACCGCGGCGAAGATGTCGTGGACGCGGCGCCAGGCGGCGACGTACTCGCCGGGCTGGTTGCCGTTCACGCCCTCCGACCAGGGGAACCAGTTGCCGTTCATCTCCCAGTTGAAGCGCAGGAAGAAGGGGTGCCCCCAGTCGCGCGCTTCTTCGGCGAACTCGGTGATGTAGGCGTCGTAGCGGCCCGAGGTCACGTCGGAGAGCTGGAAGTCCGGCTGGTTGAGGGTGGCGGGGATCGCCTGCGAGCTCCAGCTGAGGACCGGGATCGCGCCGTGGCCGCGGATGTCGTCCATCGGCGTGGTCGGGAACGAGTAGAAGGAGCAGCCCGAGCCGCCGCACTGGGCGAAGGGCTGGAAGAAGTTGATCATCGAGGCGGGCTTGCCGGCGCCGCCCTCGAAGGTGGCGACCGCGTTCATGTCCCAGGGCGCCTGGTCGCCGGTCAGGTGCGAGCCGATCGTCGCGCCCCAGTAGAGCGGCTGCGGGGTGTGGGTGGCGCGCGCCGGCTTGCGGTTGCAGCGACGGCGGATGCGGGTCATCCTGGCCCGCTTGGCGCGGCGGCTGAGCCGCTTCGTGCCGCGCGTCACGCAGCGGTTGGGGCCGACGAGGGCGCGCGCGTCGGCGAGGCGGGCGTGCTTGCGGGGGGCCGACTTGCCGCCCTTGAACTTGCCGCCCTTCGAGGCCGCCTCGGCGCTGCCGGCGCCGATCAGAGCGACGCCGAGGCCGAGGAGGAGGATCGCCACGAGGCCCCAGGCGAGCGGGGAGAGGGAGCGGCTGGGGAGACGTTTGGCCATACAGGCCCATCGACGCCCTGGCCGTTCGTTCCAGCCTTGCCGCCCTCACCTGGACATATGTCCAGGAGGGGTTGAAATCAGCCGTTCAGCCTGCGGGGAGGATCTTCGACGTGCTGAGGCTGTCGAAGGTGTTGCCGAGGTAGGCGGGGTGCTGGATCCCTTCGCCGAAGGCGGCGGTGGCGCTGCTCGAGGTCTCGATCGGCCAGTCCATGTTGCTGTCGAACTTGTCGAACCAGAGCAGGGCGCGGACCTTGGTGTATTCGGCCGGGATCCGGGCCAGCATGTCCTTGATCCAGGCGGCCTTGGAGCCGCCGTACTCGGTGCTGGCGACCTCGCCGATCATCATCGGCTTCGAGGGGGCGATGTTGGTGACGATGTTCTGGTAGCTGGCGCGGTAGACCTGGTCGAAGGTCTTCCATTTGTCGGGCTTGGCCGGGTTCGTGCCCCAGTTGTAGCCGTCCAGGCAGGTCCAGTCGACGTAGGAGTCGCCCGGGTAGAGGCTCGCCAGCGGCGTGCTGCCGGTGTACTCGACGTTGGGGCACCAGACCCAGGTGGCGTTGTCGGCGCCGACCGAGCTGAAGATGTCGTGGACGTGGCGCCAGGCCTTGGCCGATTCGCCCGGCAGGTTGCCGTTGGCACCCTCGTGCCAGGCGAACCAGCTGCCGTTCATCTCCCAGTTGAAGCGCAGGAAGAAGGGGCGTCCCCAGGCTTTCGCCTGGCTTGCGAATTCGCGCAGGTAGGCGTCGTAGCGGCCGGAGATCACGTCGGAGAGCTGGAAGTCCGGCTGGACCTTCACCGCGGGGAGCGACTGCGAGCTCCAGGCCAGGACCGGGATCGCGCCGTGCTTGCGGATGTTTTCGAAGGGGGTGACCGGAAACCTGTAGAAGGAGCAGGGCGAGCTGTTGCAGTTGGCGAACGGCTGGAAGAACTGGATCGCCGAGACCGGCTTGCGGGTCCCTTCTTCGAACTTGGCGACCGCGGTCATGTCCCACGGAGCCTGGTTGCCGGTCAGGTGGGTGCCGATCGTCGCGCCCCAGTAGATCGGGCCGCCGCCGGGCTGCGGGGTCGGGGTGGGAGTCGGGGCCGGTTCCGGTTCGGGGGTGGGCGCGGGAGCGGTGTTGGAGACGGTGACGGTCACCTTCGTGGTCGCCCGCACGCCCCGGGAGCCGAAGGCGGTGGCGCTGAGGGTGTGGCTCCCCTTCGAGAGCTTGGTGGTGTCGAGACTGCCGCCGTCGGCGCCGTAGGTGTAGGGAGCGCTCGAATCCGACCACCTGGTGACGCCGTCGACCGCGAACTCGATCTTGCTCGGCGCCCCGGCCAGGACCGAGACCTCCCAGGCGATCTTGCCCGAGACGGTCGTGCCGCCGGTCGGCGACTTGGTCGCGATCGTCAGCGTTTCCTTGCCGGCGCCGGGGTTCACCCGCGAGGTGGCGGTGGTGTCGACGGCCTTGCCGCCGCCCAGGGCGCGGGCCGGAGAGATGCCTTCGGCCGCCATCGCGCTCGGCGCGCACAGCGCCGCGAAGGCGAAGACGAGGGCGAGGAGGGTGGCGAGTCGAGCGCGAGCCATTGCCCGGCACTCATCGGCTCACCCCCGGGCCGAGCTTCAGTCGGCCCTCGACGGGCTGGACGTATGTCCACTGCGAAGAATCGACCCATACAGGTCGAGCAGCGCCACGGCGCACTCGTCCCAGGAGCTGAGGCTGGGCGAGCGCTGCGGCAGCGGCCGGGCCAGCTCCTCGATCGCGGCCTCGGCCACCTGCTGCGGGGAGGAATCGAGCGGGATCCCCCGGCCGAAGCCGTCCTCGGCGATCTCGGCGAGGCCCCCCGCTTCGGCGACGAGCAGCCGGCGCCGCGCCGCCGCTGCCTCCAGCGCGACCAGCGGGTGCGACTCGAACTCGCTCATCAGCACGACCAGCGAGACGCGGCCGAGCAGCGTCGCCATCCCCTTCGGGTCGTCGGAGGGGACGCTGGTGATCTCGACCCGCTCGGCCACCCCGAGCTCCTCCGCCTGGCGGCGCAGCTCCTCTTCGTAGGGGCCCTTGCCGACGATCAGCAGCCGCGCCTCCGGCTCCCGCTCCAGCACGTACGGGAAGGCGGCGAGGACGCGGTGGTGGCCCTTGTAGCGCTCCAGGCGGCCGACGGAGGCGAGCGTCGGGACCTCCGGCTCGGCGCCGGCGAGGTCGGCGTCGGAGAAGCTGAGGTCGGTGCCGTTGGGGATGAAGGCGAACCGCTCCGGCGGCACGCCCAGCGCCGGCCCGTACTGCTCGACCTCGAAGCGGGCGATCGCGACGAGGCGCGCGGCGCGGCGCAGCAGCGGCCGCAGCAGCCGCATCTGGGCCCGGCGGGAACGGTTGCGCAGCTCCGAGGAGTGGCCGCCGCCGTGGAAGGTGACGACGTAGGGGACGCGCAGGGTGAGCGCCCGCAGCATCGCCAGCGGCGCCACCAGCGTGTGGTAGCTCTGGAGGTGGACGAGGTCCCACTTCTCCCGCCCCATCTGCCGCCACAGACCCGGCGCGAAGTACCAGTCGCGGCCGCGGGGCCAGGCGCGGAGGGTGCGGATGCGGACGCCGTCGCGGGTCTCGACCGTCGCCTCGTCGAGCTCGGGGTCCGTGCAGACGACCTCGACGTGGACGCCGGCGGCGGCCATCCTGCGGCTGACCTCCATCACGTGCCGCTCCACCCCGCCCTGCGCCAGCGGGCTGCGGGGGGTGACCATCAGCACCCGCGGCGGCCTGCCGTTGGAGCTCGGGCGGGTCTCCTCGCCGCCGGGCTTGGCGATCCCGGTGCGGACGCGGAGGTAGTCGACCGTGGTCGCGGCGAGGCCGACGAAGATCATCGCCGCGCGGCCGAGGCCGCCGGCGTCGCCGCGCAGCGCGTCGCCGAGGTCGTGGAGGATCCCCCGCGGCAGGGTTCGCCGCACGTAGGAGCGCTCGACGGAGAGGCCGTCGCCGCTGCCGACCATCCCGGTCAGGATCGCCTTCGAGCGCCCCTCGGCGCGGCAGCGATCGACGAAGTAGCTGAGCTTGCCGCGCGCCGGCGGCACCACGTGGTCGACCGCGGCCGCCGGGTCGTAGATGATCTCCGCCTCGGGCCAGCGCTGGTGGACGCGGATGCTGAGGGCGGTCTCCTCGCAGCCGGCCGGCAGCGTCCCCACCCGGCCGAGGTCGTGGCTGAAGCCGCCCACCTCGAGCAGCGGCGCGCGGCGGAAGGACATGTTGGCGCCGACCAGGTTGCGCACGGGTTCCAGCTGCTGCGGCATCCCCGGGTGGGTACAGCCGACGACCCAGGCGAACTCGGCGGGGAACCAGTCCGGCTTGCCCTCGACCCAGCGGGGGCGAACGGTGCCGCCGGCGCCGAGCACGTTCGGGTCGGCGTAGGCGCCGGCGAGGCGCTCCAGCCAGTCGGGGGCGGCGATCGCGTCGTCGTCGAGGAAGGCGATCACCTCGCCGTCCGCCTCGGCGACGCCGGTGTTGCGGGCGCCGGAGAGGCCCTGTTTCTCGCGGTTGGGGACGATCCTCAGGTCGGGCCACAGCTCCCGCGTCTCGGCCAGCAGCTCGGGGGCGTGGTCGATCACGAGGACGACCTCGTGCGGAGGCAGGGTCTGCGCCCGCAGCGACTCCACTGCTTCGCCGAGCACCTCGAGTCGGTCGCGGGTGAAGGCGCAGATCACCACGGAGATGGTCGGCGCGTCGTTTTGCAAGGAGCGGATTCTCGCACGGCCGCCGGTCCGGCCATGCGAGGCTTCAGAGATGCGCATCATGATGCTCACCCAATCCTCCGCCCCGATCGTCGGCGGCGAAGAGCGCGTGGTCGAGGAGCTGAGCCGGGAGCTGGTCGCCCGCGGGCACGAGATCTCGATCGCCACCCTGCAGCAGCAGGGAGAGGCCCCGCCGAGCGAGGTGGCGGGCGCCCGGGTCTACGCCCTGCGCAGCACCAGCTACCGGGTGACCCAGAGCCACGACGCCGAGCGGCGCCACGCGCCCCCCGCCCCCGACCCGGAGACGGTGGTCGACCTGCAGCGGGCGCTGCGGCGGGAGCGGCCGCAGGTCGTCCACGCGCACAACTGGATCGTCCACTCCTACCTGCCGCTGGCCCGCGGGGCCCACAGCGCCCTCGCCCTCTCGCTCCACGACTACGGCCTGATCTGCGCAACCAAGCGGCTGCGGCGCAACGACGAGGTCTGCTCCGGGCCCGCCCCGGTCAAGTGCGAGATCTGCGCCAGCGAGCACTACGGGGCGACGAAGGGCCTCGTCGCCGCCCTCGGCACCCGCTCCTTCGAGTCGCGCCTGCGCCGCAACGTCGACGTCTTCCTGCCCGTCAGCTCGACCGTGGAGGAGCTCTGCCGGATGCGCGAGGGCGACGTCTCCCGGGTGATCCCGAACTTCATCGGCGAGCTGCCGGCGCCGGTGCCGGACGACCCCCGCCTGGCCGAGCTGCCGGAGGAGCCGTTCGTCCTCTTCTTCGGCGACGCCACCGAGGACAAGGGCGCCTGGCACCTCGCCGAGGCCTACCGGCAGCTGCAGGACCCGCCGCCGCTGGTCCTCGTCGGCCGCTGCTACATCGACGAGCTGCGGGACCGGCCGAACGTCTACTCCACCGGCGCCTGGCCGCACGGACTGGCGATCGAGGCGCTGCGGCGGTCGCTCTTCACGGTGGCGCCGTCGCTGTGGCCCGAGCCCTTCGGCCTCGTCGCCCTCGAGGCGGCCGCGGCGGGCAAGCCGATCGTCGCCTCCGACATCGGCGGCCTGCGCGACATCGTCGTCGACGGCGAGACCGGGTTCCTGGTGCCGCCCGGCGACCGGCCGGCGCTGGTCGGGGCGCTGCGCAGGCTGATCGGCGACGAGAAGCTGCGCGATCGATTCGGGGCGGCAGCGCAACTGCGCGCGGCGGAGTTCAGCCCCACCGCGATCATCCCCCGCTTCGAGGAGGCCTACGAGCTCGCCGCCGTCCGGCGGCGGGAGCGCGAGGGCCTGAGCGCCCCCTTGCCCTGACGCCGCGGCGCTACTTGACAGCGACCACTTTCACCGCCGCGAGGCAGCGGGCGGCGCGGCGGCGGAGCCGGCGGGGCAGCGCCCCGATCGCCGCCTCGAGCGGCCGCACCACGGCGGCCGGCAGCAGCGGGCTGAGCCGGTGCCCGCCCGCCGCGAGGAAGACCTTGACGCGGCTGAACCCGCTCTGCCGCAGGGCGGCGGCCAGCTCGGTGGCGCTGTACTCGCGCAGGTGGAACCCCTCCGGGCTCTCGGCGAAGTGCCGGGAGACGTCGTGCGGCCCGGAGAGGCGGTTGGGGGTGATGCAGACGTAGACGCCGCCGGGGCGGAGGACCCGCAGCACCGCGCGGGCGTGGTCGAGCATGTCGTCGGGGTGCAGGTGCTCGACGACGTCGTGGCTGAAGGCGAGGTCGACCGAGTCGGGCGGCAGGCCGAGGTCGAA
>DASUQZ010000146.1:0-12412 GCA_036280335.1 Solirubrobacterales bacterium | reverse complement strand
GAGAAAGGGCGGCTGAGCCCTTGGGCAGAGGTGGAACCGAACCCCGCCGCCATCGCCTGGTACGTGGAGGAGGCCCAGCGACTGCTGGAGGAGCAGCAGCACCGTGCGGAGTCGCTGCGGACCCGAGGAGGACATCTTGCGGGGTTCGGGGCCGCTGTCCTCGCCCTGATCGCCGGCAACGCCGGAGCGGCGATGGGAGCGGTGGCGGGTTCCGCCCGAGCAGTGGTTGGAATAGCGCTCCTCGCTGCCGCGCTGTCGGTGGCTATCGCCGTTGCCGTTGCGATCTGGGGCGTGTTCAAACCGCGGTCGTTTGTCCTCGTGGCGGCCGACGAGATTGCGATCTACGGCTCGGATCGCTTCTTGACCGAGCCGGATCTCTGGCGAGTCCAGGTGCGAGCCCTGCGGGCTCTGGAGGAGGCCACCCGGGAGACGCAAGAAGACGGCAATGCCGCCGCAGGGTCGATCATGGTCTCGCTGTATGCCGTTTTGGCCGGTCTCGGGTTTTCGCTGATATCGCTTGCTACCCTCATCTTCGAGTCGATCTAGATGACTAAACGTTCCGCTCATTCCTTTCCGGAAATACCCCCTCCAGGGGTGCCACTGGATCAGACCAAGGCCTTCCTGGACTGGGAGGGTCGCGAGCCTCCCTCCGAGGAGAGGCGAGAAGCCTGGGACTTCAGGCTGGTCCGGTTCCTCTCAGGGCAGCGGCGGTGGAAGAACCGCCGGTCCCGGTAAGAATGCACTCCTGATGCGAATCGGCGCGGAGGCCTCGGCGGTAGTCGGCAACACGCCGATGGTGCTGCTCGAGCGGATGTCGGAGGGGTTGGAGGGGCAGGTCTGCGCCAAGCTCGAGTACTTCAATCCGGGCGGCTCGGTCAAGGACCGGATTGGGGTGGCGATGATCGACGCGGCCGAAGAGGAGGGGCTGATCGAGCCGGGTAAGTCGGTCGTGGTCGAGCCGACCAGCGGCAACACCGGCATCGCCCTGGCGATGGTCTGCGCGGCGCGGGGCTATGAGCTGATCCTGACCCTGCCGGAAGGGATGAGCCGCGAGCGGGGCAAGCTGCTGCGCGCCTACGGCGCCGAGGTGCGGGAGACGCCGTCGTTGGGTGGCATGAACGAGGCGGTCGCCCTGGCGGAGGAGATCCGCGAACAGCGCAAGGGGTTCATGCCGATGCAGTTCTCCAATCCCGCCAACCCTGAGATCCACCGGCGCACGACCGCTGAGGAGATCTGGGCGGACACCGACGGGGAGGTCGGCGCCTTCGTCGCCGGGGTCGGCACCGGCGGCACGATCACCGGCGTCGGCCAGATGTTGAAGGAGCGCGCGCCCGAGGCGCCGGTGGTGGCCGTCGAGCCGAGCAGTTCGCCGGTCCTCTCCGGCGGCTCGCCGGGGCCGCACAAGATCCAGGGCATCGGCGCCGGCTTCGTCCCCGAGGTCCTCGACCGCGACGTCATCGACGAGGTCCTCTCGGTCACCGACGAGGACGCCCTGGACACGGCGCGCCGGGTCGCCAAGGAGGAGGGAATCCTGGCCGGGATCTCGGCCGGCGCCAACATCTGGGCGGCGCTGGAGGTGGCGCGGCGCCCGGAGATGGCCGGGAAGAGGGTGGTGACGATCGTCTGCGACTCGGGTGAGCGCTACATGTCCCTACCCTTCTTCTCGCCATGAATCGCTGGAAAAGGCTGCTCAAGGAGGTTCGCGCGGACGTCAAGGCGGCGCGCGAGCGCGACCCCGCCGCGCAGGGGGTATCCGCCTTCGAGATCCTCACCAGCTGGGCTGGCGTGCAGGCCCTGCTGGCCCACCGCGCCGCTCACGCGCTGCTCGAGGCCGGGGTGCCGGTGCTGCCGCGGCTGATCGCCTACCTCACCCGCGCCGTCACCGGGGTGGAGATCCACCCGGCGGCGAGGATCGGCAACGAGTTCTTCGTCGACCACGGCTCCGGCGTCGTGATCGGCGAGACCGCGGTGATCGGCAACTGCGTGACCCTCTACCAGGGCGTGACCCTGGGGGGGACCGGCTTCCAGCGCGGCAAGCGCCACCCGACCCTCGGCGACAACGTCACCGTCGGCTCCGGCGCCAAGCTGCTCGGCCCGATCTCGGTCGGCGACGGGGCGAAGATCGGCGCCAACACCGTCGTCGTCGAGGACGTGCCGCCGGGCGCCACCGTCGTCGGCAACCCCGGCCACCCGGTGAGGCTGGAGGGCAAGCGGGTCGAAGGCCCCGACGCCGACTGGATCCACCTGCCCGACCCGATCGCCGACGCGATCAAGGCGCTCTCGGAGCGGCTGGCCGACGTCGAAGCGCGCCTGGCGCGGCTGGACGGCGGCGACGGGCCCGCGGGCGAGGCGGCGAAGATCGAGCCGCGGACCGGCCGCTCTTCGGCGGGCGGCTGATCCCAGCCGTGCTCCGCGCATCCCCAGCTCTGCCGCTGGTCATCCTCGCCGTCGCTCTGTCCGGATGCGGCGAGAGCGGCGGCGCCGACGAAGAGGCGGCGGTGAAGGAGACGATCGTCGCCGCCGCGATGACCAGGGACCCGGCCGACTGCGAGCGCCTTCACACGCGCGACCTGCTCGAGCGCATGGCATTCGGGTTCGAGGGGGAGCGGGCCGTGCAGGCCTGCGAAGAGATCGTGATGGACGAGGGGGTCGAAGCTCCGCGGGAGGTGACCGTCTCCGGCCTGCGGGTAGGCGACGGCGAGGCGACGGCCGAGGCCTCGTTCGCCGGCAGCTCCCTCGACGGGCAGACGATCGCCATTTCCCTCGTCGAGGAGGGGGGCCGCTGGAAGATCGACCGGCTGGTCGAGTTCGTCGAGTTCGACCGGGCCCGGCTTCTCGAGCGCATGAAGCGCGCGGCGCGCGAAGTGGACGACCCCTTCGAAGCGAAGGTGGCGCCCTGCATGGCCGAACGCGTGGCGGGGCTCAATGACGAGGAGCTGCAGGACATCGTGCTCTACAACGATCCCGAGGGCACGTGGGACATCGCCCTGGACTGCCTGCGCGAAGTCGAGAACAAGCAAACTCTCTGATGGCTCAGGTAAGTTGCGGCCAATAGTCCTCCGCACGAAAGGCCCTCGGGTGAGAAAGCTTCGTCTACTGCTTGTCGTCTTGCTGGTTCCGGTCCTCGCCCTGGCCGCGTGCGGTGGCGGAGGAGACGGCGGCGAGGAAGACGAGATCGTCGAGACGATAGAAACCTCGGCGCTCAGCACCGATCCCGCCGACTGCAGCGAGGCGGCGACGCTGCGCTTCCTCGAACAGACGAACTTCCGCGAAGGCAAAGCGGCTTTGCAGAGGTGCGAAGCGGATGCCAAACGGGGCGATTCGGGCAACGTCGAGGCGGTCGAGGTCTCCAACGTGGAGGTCGAGGGCTCCGAGGCGACCGCGGACGTCGCCTTCGAGGGGGGCACCTTCGACGGGCAGACCTTCTCCGTCGTCGTGGTCGAAGAGGAGGGCGCCTGGAAGATGGGCGAAATCACCGGCTTCGCCGAGTTCGACCAGGCCAGGTTCGCCGAGGCCGTCGAAGAGCAGGTGACGGCCGATGCGGAAGGGATGGATCCCCAGGTTCTCTTCTGCATCGGGGAAACGTTCCGCGAGATGTCGCGTGGCGAGCTCGAAGAGCTGGTGACCGCCGGCCGCGAGCAGCCGCTGGAAGAAATCGTCGTCGGCTGCCTGAGGTAGCCGCTATCCCAGGCCCCGCCGAGCGCCTGGCTATGCTCGGCGGGTGAGCCTCCAGGAGCAGTTCGACGCCGGCTTCGAGCCCGACGCGCCGACGTCCGGAGCCCCCACCGAGCCCGGCGCCGACCGGGTCGAGCGGCTGCTGGCGGGGCTGAACGGGTCCCAGCGGGCGGCGGTCGAACACGGCGACGGGCCGCTGCTGGTCCTCGCCGGCGCCGGCTCGGGCAAGACCCGCGTCCTCACGCACCGGATCGCGTATCTGCTGGCCACCGGCGAGGCGCGGCCGGGGGAGGTCCTCGCGATCACCTTCACCAACAAGGCCGCCGCGGAGATGCGCGACCGGGTCGGCCAGCTGATCGGCCGCTCGGTGCGGGCGATGTGGGTGACCACCTTCCACTCGGCCTGCGCGCGGATGCTGCGCGTCGACGCCGAGCGCCTCGGCTACTCGAAGGGCTTCACGATCTACGACCAGGCCGACTCGCTGCGGATGCTGAAACGCTGCCTCACCGAGCTCGGCGTCGATCCGAAACGGTTCCCGCCGCGGGCGGTGCAGGCGAAGATCTCCGGCGCCAAGAACCAGCTGGTCGACGCCGCCGCTTACGCGGAGAGGCAGGGCAGCGTCTTCGAGGAGGTCGTCGCCGAAGCCTTCCCCCTCTACGAGAAGCGGATGCTCGAGGCCAACGCGATGGACTTCGACGACCTCCTCGTCCGCACCGTCAACGCGATGGAGCTCTTCGAGGAGGTCCGCGAGCGCTGGCGCCGCACCTTCCGCCACGTCCTCGTCGACGAGTACCAGGACACCAACCACGCCCAGTACCGGCTGCTGCAGCTGCTGGCCGGCGAGCACCGCAACCTGATGGTGGTCGGCGACGACGCCCAATCGATCTACGGCTTCCGCCACGCCGACATCCGCAACATCCTCGACTTCGAGAAGGACTTCCCCGAAGCGGAGATCGTCAAGCTCGAGCAGAACTACCGCTCGACGCAGACCATCCTCTCCGCCGCCAACGCCCTGATCGAACGCAACCGGGAAGGGCTGCGCAAGGAGCTCTGGACCGAGGACGCGGGCGGCGAGCCGGTCCGGCTCTCGGAGCTGAGCGACGAGCACGAGGAGGCGCGCTGGGTCGCGGGCGAGATCGAGCGCCTCGGGGAGGAGCACGGGATCGACCGCAGCGATGTCGCCGTCTTCTACCGGACCAACGCGATGAGCCGGGTCCTGGAGGACACGCTCAACCGCTTCGACGTCCCCTACCAGGTGATCGGCGGCACCAAGTTCTACGAACGGGCCGAGATCAAGGACGCGGTCGCCTACCTCAGCCTCCTTGTCAACCCCGCCGACCTCGTCTCCTTCCAGCGGATCGTCAACTCGCCCCGCCGCGGGATCGGCAACACCACCCAGGGCCGGCTCGCCTCGCACGCGAACACGACCGGGATGACGATCTGGGAGGTGATCGAGCGGGCCGAGGAGGTGCCCGGCCTGAGCGGCAAAGCGATCAAGTCCGTCGGGCGCTTCTACGAGACGATGGCCGGCCTGCGCGAACGCTCCGAGGAAGAAGGCCCGGTGGCGACGCTGCTCGAGGCGGTCCTGAACGAGAGCGGCTACATGGAGGCGCTGGCGGCGGAGCGCACCGTCGAAGCCGAAGGCCGCGCCGAAAACCTCGAAACCCTGATCGCCGGCGCCGCCGAATTCGACGTCGAGCGCGAGGTGGAGGGGGAGAGCGACGTCTCGCCGCTGGAGGAGTACCTGCAGCAGATCTCCCTCTACACCGAGCAGGACGCGCTCCAGGACTCCGAGCAGCAGCTGGTGACGCTGATGACCCTCCACAACGCCAAGGGGCTCGAGTACGACACGGTCTTCATCGTCGGCTGCGAGGACGGCGCCTTCCCGCACATGCGGGCGCTGGAGGAGGGCGGCGAAGAGGAGGAGCGGCGCCTCTGTTACGTGGGGATAACCCGCGCCCGCAAACGCCTCTACATGACCTGGGCGCGCGAACGGCAGCTGTTCGGGCGCTCCGAGCGCAACCTGCCCTCGCGCTTCGTCGACGAGCTGCCGGTGGAGCTGACCGAGCGCCACTCGACCGCGGCGGCCAGCCTCGGGACCAGCTGGGGCGCCCCGACGGCGAACGAGGTGACGCCGGCCCAGGCGGTGGAGCCGGGCCCGGCGCTGGAGCTGCAGACCGGCGACGACGTCGTCCACGCCAGCTTCGGCGACGGCGTCGTCACCGCCGTCGAGCCGGGCGGGGTGATCGTCGTCCGCTTCGCCGGCGACGGCACGGAGCGCAAGCTGATGGCCGACTACGCGCCGATCCGGAGGCGGTGAGACCGTGGCCGCTCGCGTGATCGACGGCAAGGCCGTCGCCGCCACGGTCCGCGAGCGGGTCAAGGTCGACGTCGCCGCCTACGAGCAGGAGGCGGGGCGGGTCCCGGCCCTGGCGACGGTGCTGGTCGGCGACGACCCGGCTTCGGAGATCTACGTGCGCAACAAGCGCCGCACCTGCGAGGAGGTCGGCATGCGCTCGGTCCACCACGGGATCGAGGCCGGGATCAAGGAGGAGGAGCTGCTCGACCTGGTCCGGGAGCTCGGCGAGGACGACGACATCGACGGCATCCTCGTCCAGCTGCCGCTCCCCGCCCACATCGACCCCGACGCGTTGGTCGGGGCGATCGACCCCCGCAAGGACGTCGACGGCCTGACGCCGGTCAATGCCGGCCTCCTCGCCCACGGCACCCCGGGGCTCGTGCCCTGCACCCCGGCGGGGGTGATGGAGCTGCTCGCCCACGAGGGGGTGGAGTTGGAGGGTGCCGAGGCCGTCGTGGTCGGGCGCTCGAAGCTGGTCGGCGTCCCGGTCGCGCGCCTGCTCCTCGGCGCCGACGCGACCGTGACGATGTGCCACTCGCGCACGCGCGACCTCGACGCCACCTGCCGCCGCGCCGACGTGCTGGTCGCCGCGGTGGGGGTGCCGCGCCTGCTGGGAGCCGAGGCGGTCAAGCCCGGCGCGGTGGTGATCGACGTCGGCATGAACCGGCTCGAGGACGAACTCTGCGGCGACGTCGACTACGAGGCCGCGGCCGAGGTGGCCGCAGCGATCACCCCGGTTCCCGGCGGCGTCGGGCCGATGACGATCGCGATGTTGCTGGCAAACACCTTGCAAGCCGCCCGCCTGCGCACCACCTCCGGGTAGGAAACCCGGCCAGGGCCGTCGAATCAACTGCCGGACGCAGGTGTAGGGTCGAACGACCGCCCAACCCCCGAGGAGGACGAGATGGACGCGAACAGGCTGAGTACGGGAGAGAAGATCGTCGGCGTATCGGCCGTCCTTCTCTTCATCTTCATGTTCTTCGACTGGTTCAGCGTCGACTTCTCCGGCGAAGGGCTGTTCAGCGTCAGCGTCGCCGGCAACGCCTGGGAGGTCTTCAGCTACATCGACCTGTTCCTGATGCTGACGATCCTCGTCGCGGTGGCGATCGTGGTGATCCGCCTGGCCGACGCCCTGGTCGAGCCTCCCGTCTCGCTCAACGCGGTGGTCGCGGTGCTCGGAGGGATCGCGGTCCTGCTGATCCTCTACCGGATCATCGACCCCCCGGGGGACACCGAGGGCCTCACCGGCGTCGAGATCAACCCCGCCCTCGGCATCTTCCTCGGCCTGATCGCCGCGGCCGGAATCGCCTACGGCGGCTACCGGGCGATGCAGGAAGAGGGAACCAGCTTCGGCGAGATCGGCGACCAGTTCTCCAGCCGCGGCGGCCCCGGCGGCGGCCCCGGTGCCGGGGGGACTACCCAGCCGCCCTCGTCCACGCAGACGCCGCCCCCGCCGCCCCCTTCCTCTACGCAGCCGCCTCCTCCGCCGCCCCCGCCGAATAACTAGGGGCGTCCTCGGCGACGCCTCGCGCCACCTGCTTGGCGAAAGCGATGATGGTCATCATCGGGTTGACGCCGACCGAGGTGGGGAAGAGCGAGGCGTCGGCGACGTAGAGCCCGGCGGTTCCGTTGACGGAGCCGTCGGGGGCGCAGACCCCCTGGCGCGGGTCGGCTGCGATCCGCGCCGTCCCCATAGGGTGGAAGGCCTCCAGCCGTAGCTCGGAGGCCTTGAAGCTCGTCGCTTCGAAGGCCGGGAGGTCCTGCGGCTTCAGCACCCCGGCCCGCGGGATGTTGGGGTAGACCGCGCTGGCCCCGGCGGCGAAGTGGACTTCGGCGGCGCGGGCGATCCCGAAGGTGATCCGCTGCGCGTCGTCGCGGCGGAGGCGGTAGGAGGCGCGCAGCGAGCCGTCGTTGCCGAGGCCGACGCGGCCCTCGGAGCGATCGCAGAGGTGGACGCCGATCGATCCGATGTGGCCGAAGTCGAGCATCGCCCGCTGGTGGTCGCGCCCGGAGCCGGTCAGCCAGGCGCCGCCGAAGGCGAGCGGGGTGAAGGTCGCCTCGAGGAGCACGCGGTGGCTCGGCTCCCAGTGGTCGACGTAGAAGCTCTGCATCACGCCCTCCCAGCCCCGCACCTCCTCCTCGTAGCGGGCGCCGACCCAGCAGGCCGGGTGGATGCGGAAGTTGCGGCCGACATGGGCGCCGCCGAGGCCCGAGCGCAGGAGCAGCTCCGGGGTGCCGAAGGCGCCGCCGGCGGCGATCACGGCGCGCCGGGCGCGGACCGTGAAGGGCCTGCCGCGGCCGGTGGCGTCGCGCGCGACCCCCTCGATCCCGACCGCGCGCCCGCCCTCGAGCAGGACCCGCCGCGCCTCGACCCGCGCCCGCAGGCGCGCGCCGGCGGCGACGGCACGGGGCAGGTAGCTGACGTGCATCCCCTGCTTGGCGTCGATCGCGCAGCCGAAGGGGCAGGAGCTGCACTGCACGCAGCTTCCGGCGTTGCGGTGGATCGGTGCGCCGCCGGCGCCGATCGCCTCGGCCCCTTCCATCGCCAGCTGGCCGTTGCGGCCCATCCGCTCCGGGTCGAGCTGGGTGACGCGGAGGAACTCCTCGGCCTCGGCGTAGTCCTCGCCCATCTCCGTCGCCCAGTCGATCCCGTAGTCCGAGCGCCAGCCGGCGAGGATCGAGTCGGGGGCGCGGAAGCAGGTTCCGGAGTTGATCACCGTGGTGCCGCCGACGATCTTCGCCACCGGCACCGGAATCGGCGGCCGCCCGGCGGCGATCGTCAGGCCGGCGTCCCGATAGATGCTGGTGATCGCCTCGAGCCGGTCGGCCGGGTAGCTCTCGCGGTCGTAGTGCTCGCCGGCCTCGAGGACGAGCACGTCCAGCCCCGCCTCCGCCAGGACCGTTGCGGCGACGGCCCCGCCCGCGCCGGAGCCGACGATCGCGACGTCGCATTCCTCGCCCTCGCCCCGCGCCTCGAGGTCGCCGAGCGACCCTGCCGGCTCCGGCAGCGAGCCGTCGGCCAGCGCGCAGCTGATCTCGACCCCGATCCGCTCCTCGACCTGCGGGTCGACCGCGTAGCCGAGCGTCGCGAAGATCTTCGCCATCAGCAGCAGGTCGTGGTGGAGGGCGAGCCGCGATCCCTCCAGGCGCCGCAGGAAGTCCTCGGCGGCGACCGGGTCCAGGCGGCTGAAGCGCCACGGAAAGGGCAGCCACTCGAAGGCCCGCAGGCCGAGGCGCATCCGCAGGAGCACCGGCGGCGAGACCGAGCGCAGGAACCGTTCGACCGGCCCGGAGACGTCGACGTCGCGCTCGGCCGCCGGCAGGCCGTCGATGCCCGGCGACATCGCCGCGCAGATCGCGCTCAGGGTGCGCTGCTCAGCGGCCGAGAGCCCTGGCGGGCGCTGTCAACCGGGCTCGGCGGAGCGCCCGATGCGGCCCGCCAGCGACCAGAGCCAGAGGGCGAGCAGGGCCAGGAAGCCGTCGACGAGGAAGTTCAGCAGGTAGACGAAGACCTCTTCCTGGATCAGGAAGAAGGCGAGGGAGCCGAGCGAGGAGGCCGCCTTGCCGGCGGCGAGGACGAGCAGCAGCGGGCGGTAGCGGACCACGTCCGCCTGGGCGACCAGGCAGATCCCGGTGATCACGACCATGTAGGCGAAGGCCAGCGCCAGCCACAGGTACTGCTGGGTGTGCGGCGCCCGGTGGTCGTTGCCGAGCCATTCGCCGACGTCGGAGATGACGTCGAGGACGCTGCTGGGCACGGCGATGAAGAGGACGCCGACCACGGCGAAGGTGGCGGCCAGGAGGCGCAGGTTGAAGACGACGAATCTCTCGGCCGCTGGACCTTGCATCGGTTGCGCCACTCTAACTGGCCAGGCAGCCAGTTTCTATGCCCACCTATGATCCGGCCGATGATCGAGCGAGAGCAGGTCCTGCACGTCGCCAAGCTCGCCCGCCTGCGCCTCTCCGACGAGGAAGTGGGGCGCATGGTCGGGGAGCTGTCCGGCATCCTCGACCACGTCGACCGGATCGGCAACCTCGACCTGGAGGGGGTCGAGCCGACCTCCCACGTGGTGGCGCTGGAGAACGTGCTGCGGGCGGACGTGCCGCGACCGAGCCTGCCGCGCGACGTCGCCCTCGCCTCCGCGCCCGACCCCGCCGAGGGCGCCTTCCGCGCGCCCTCCCCGCAGGCCGAGTAGATGACCGACCTGCTCGACCTCACGGCCCTCGAGGCCCACGAAGCGATCGCCGCGGAGGAGCTCTCCGCCGAGGAGTACGCCGCGGCCTGGCGGGAGGCGGCCGCCGGGGATGAGCTGAACGCCTACCTCTGGCGGGACGGCGACGGGGACGCCGGCGCGATCGCCGTCGAGGCGCCTCGCACCGCCCCGATCGCGGTCAAGGACATCTTCTGCACCGAGGGGGTGCCGACCACCGCCGGCTCGCGCATCCTCGAGGGCTACCGCCCGCCCTACACCTCGACCGCCGTCCGCAAGCTGCTCGAGGCCGGGGCGCCGGTGCTGGGCAAGACCAACATGGACGAGTTCGCGATGGGATCCTCGAACGAGAACTCCGCCTACGGGCCCGTGCTCAACCCCTGGGACCGCGGGCGGGTGCCGGGCGGCTCCTCGGGCGGCTCGGCGGCCGTTGTCGCCGGTGGCCTCGCCCCCTGGGCTATCGGCACCGACACCGGCGGCTCGATCCGCCAGCCCGCCGCCTTCTGCGGGATCGTCGGGCTGAAGCCCACCTACGGCTCGATCTCCCGCTACGGGATGATCGCCTTCGCCTCCTCGCTCGACCAGTGCGGGCCGCTGACCCGGACGGTGAAAGACGCGGCGCTGCTGCTCGGTCTGCTGCAGGGGCGCGATCCCTGCGACTCGACCTCGGTGGGGATCGAGGGCGGCGTCTCGTTGCCCGACCGGGAGGACCTCTCGGGCCTGCGCTTCGGCGTCCCCGCGCAGCTGGCCGAGGACGACCTGGACGGCGGCGTCCGCGAGGTGTTCGAGCAGACGCTGCGCAGGATCGAGGACCTGGGCGGCGAGATCGCCGAGGTCTCGCTGCCGAGCTCCGAGCACGGCATCTCCGCCTACTACGTGATCGCCCCCGCCGAGGCCTCGTCCAACCTCGCCCGCTACGACGGCGTCCGCTACGGGATGCGGGCCGGCGGCGACGGCGACCTGATCGAGATGTACGAGACGACCCGCTCCGAGGGCTTCGGCACCGAGGTGAAGCGGCGGATCATGCTCGGCACCTACGCGCTCTCCTCCGGCTACTACGAGGCCTACTACGGCCAGGCCCAGAAGGTGCGGACGCGGATCGCCGAAGACTTCAGCGGCGCCTTCTCCTCGGTCGACTTCGTCGTCACCCCGACCGCGCCCTCGGTCGCCTTCGAGCTGGGGGAGAAGACGGCCGATCCCCTGGCGATGTACCTCAACGACTTCTTCACGGTGCCGATGAGCCTCGCCGGCATCCCGGCGATCTCGATCCCGGCCGGGCTGGCCGAGCCGGCCGGGGGCGGGCCGCGGCTGCCGGTCGGCTTCCAGATCGCCGCGCCGGCCTTCGCCGAGCAGCGCCTGCTCGACGCCGCCCACGCGCTCGAGCAGGGGATCGGCTTCGACGCGCGGCCGGGAGGGGGAGGGGCCGATGGCTGATCTCGAAGCGGTGATCGGGCTGGAGATCCACGTCCAGCTGGCGACCAGGACGAAGATGTTCTGCGGCTGCGAACTGTCGTTCGGCGACGAGCCGAACGTCCACACCTGCCCGGTCTGCCTCGCCCATCCCGGCGTGCTGCCGGTGCCCAACGAGCAGGCGATCCGCTACGCCCTGCAGATCGCCGCGGCGCTGGAGTGCGAGGTGGCGCCGCGCTCGATCTTCCACCGCAAGAACTACTTCTATCCCGACAACCCGAAGGCGTACCAGATCAGCCAATACGACATTCCGCTTGCCAGCAACGGGAAGCTGGGCGAGATCCGCATCCACCGCGCCCACCTCGAGGAGGACGCCGCGAAGACGATCCACGTCGGCGCCTCCGGCCGCATCCACGGCTCCGACGCCTCGCTGGTCGACTTCAACCGCGGCGGCACGCCGCTGGTCGAGATCGTCACCGAGCCCGACCTGCGCGACGCCGCCGAAGCGGCCAACTGGGCGCGGCTGCTGCGCGAGACGGTGCGCCAGCTCGGCGTCTCCGACGTGAACATGGAGGAGGGGAGCCTGCGCGTCGACGGCAACATCTCGGTGCGCCCGGCGGGCGAGGAGGCACTCGGCACCAAGGCCGAGCTCAAGAACATGAACAGCTTCCGCTTCCTCGAGCGCGGCATCGAGGCCGAGATCGCCCGCCAGATCGAGCTGATCGAGAGCGGTGGGAAGGTGGAGCAGGAGACGCTC
>DASUQZ010000145.1:0-2711 GCA_036280335.1 Solirubrobacterales bacterium | reverse complement strand
GCCTTCGAGCTCCTCGTCGACGAGCTCGCGGAAGGCGTCCATGCCGATCTTGTCGACCAGGACCTTGATCCGGGCGCGGGCGCGGTTGACGCGCAGCCACTCCTGGCGGTCGAAGATGCGGAAGACGGCCTCGGCGACCTTCAGGTAGTCGCCGTTGTCGGCCTCGACGAACTCGTAGAGCGTCGGGGCGACGCGGGCCATGATCGAGGTGCCGCCGCCGACCCGGACCTCGAAGCCCTTGACGCCGTCCCTTTCGCGGGAGAGGAAGGCGATGTCGTGGATGCCGCTGATCGCCCGGTCCTCGGCGGAGCCGGTGAACGAGGTCTTGATCTTGCGCGGCATCAGCTGCGTCGTCGGGTGGCGGACGAAGTAGCGGACGTAGGCGGTGCCGTAGGCAGTCGGGTCGAAGATCTCGTCGGCGGCGACGCCGGCCCAGGGGTCGCCGGTGACGTTGCGGACGGTGTTGCCGCAGCCCTCGCGCGAGGAGAGGCCGGCTTCGGCGATCTCCCGCAGCAGCAGCTCGGTGTCGCGCAGCGGCACGTGGTGGATCTGGATGTTCTGGCGGGTGGTGATGTGGCCCTTGTTCAGCGGCGCGTACTTTTCGACGACGCTGGCGAAGGTGTCCATCTGCTCCGGCGTGACCCCGCCGAAGGGAAGCTTGATCCGGATCATCTGGACGTCGGGCTGGCGCTGTCCGTAGACGCCCTGTTTGAGGCGGAAGCCGATGAACTGGTGCTCCTCCAGCTGGCCGGAGAGGAACTGCTCGGCTTCGTTGTCGAAGTCGTCGAACTCGCGCTCGATGATCGGGATGACGTGGCCGGGGACGTTCTCGTAGGTCTCGGGGTTCTCCGGGGTCCCGACCCGACCCTTGCCCTTCTGGACCTTGTTCTCTGCGACGGCTACATCCATTCGCAGAAAGGTAGCAAACCTGATTGGGATTCAGGTATTAAATTCTTTGAGTGGCTCTGCAGGCGGCTACGTGCGCCTGGGAACGGCTTGGAATCAGCTGTGGGACGGTTTTTTCTGCGCCTGCAGGATCGCCGCCGCCTCGCCGGAATCGGCGACGTAGCCGCCCTCGGGCTCCAGCGGCAGGTCGTCCTCCGACCAGCCGACGATCCCCTCGGTCAGCTTGACCGCCTCGAAGCCGGCGTCGGTTAGGGCCGCCGCCGCCATCGACGAGCGGTTGCCGCCGCGGCAGTAGATGACGACGGGGCTGTCCTGGTCGAGCTCGCCGGTGCGCTGCGGCAGCTCCGGCAGGGGGATGTGGGTGGCGCCGCTGATCCGTCCCGCCTCCCACTCGTGGTCGGCGCGGACGTCGACCAGCTGGGCTCCCTCCTCGACCATCTTGCGAGCCTCCTCGCGGGAGACCTCCCGCGGCTCTCCCTGCGGTGCGTCAGCCATCAGTCGACCTCCGTTCCCTCGATCAGAAATGCGACGCGGACGTGGGCGCGGTACTCGTCGAGGTTCTCGCCGCGGATCCCGGTCGAGACGATGTCGACGGCGCGGATGTTGCGCAGCGAGCCCTGAGCCTGCAGCAGCGCCTGTTTGGCCGCGTCGTCGGTGGACGTCTTGGAGCTGCCGACCAGCTCGATGATTTTCACGACAGCCATTTCGATCCTCCTCGTAGAACCTCGATGGTCTCCTTGGCGCTGACCCCCTCCAGCAGGGCCGCCCGCTGCCAGGCGGGAGCCTTGGGCCGCTCCGGCGCGGGGACGGCGGCGAACTCGGCCTCGAACTGCGCGATCGCAGCAGCCACGGCCGCGGCCTCGTCCCCATGGGCGGTCTTCCGTGCCACGGGGGAAGCCTAGTCCAAGGCGTTCAGCTCGCGACGGCGGCGTTCGAGCAGGGCGGCAAGGTTGGCGATGACGGCGTCTGGTTCGCGCAGGAAGCGGGGCCGGGTGACGCGGATCATCTCGATGCCGAGCAGCTTCAGCTCCTCCTGGCGGAGGTGGTCGCGCTCGAAGGCGGCGCGGGTGCCGTGGGTCTCGAAGAGATCGAGTTCGACCGCGAAGCGGAGGTCCGGCCAGTAGGCGTCGAGCTCGTATCCCTCGGCGTTGAAGTTCATCGCCGGCGCGGTTATGCCGGCAGCGACGACGCGGCGGCGGAACTGGCGCTCGAAGCGGGAGCGGGTGAAGGTGGGGTCGGGGCGGTAGACGGCAAGGGCGCGGCCGAGTCGCCCGCGGCCGCGATGCCCGCCCGCGCGGCCGAGGACGGCCTCCACAGCGGCAACGTCGAGGAGATCGAGTTCTTCAGCCCGCTCGAGCAGGCGCTCGATTCGGTCGGGATGCAGCCGGGTCGCGAGGTCGAGCAGCGTGCGAGGGACCGAGGTAACCGGAATCCCCTGCCGCTCTCCCCGGTCCTCCGGCGCAAGGATCGAGGAGAAGTGAACCCGAAACCGCCGCTTCGCCCGCCGCCGAATAGGCGCCGTGACGTCGATCGTTTCCGGCGCATAGCGGTACAGGCCCCAGAGATAGGCGGCGGAGCCATGACTGGCCACCGCCGGCCAAACCACCGCATCCGTCTCATTGGGTTCCGCCCCGAGAACCCCCGCCCAACAATGGCTGTGCCAGGTCAAACGCCGATGCCCCACCGCATACACCCCGCGATGTAGGACGTGGAGTCGCCCGCGGCGGCATTCGTGCATCACGAGCTTCTTCGAATAGCCCAAGGAGCGAAGTTGCTTCGCCGAGACGACACCGTGCTGGCGGGTC
>DASUQZ010000144.1:0-2360 GCA_036280335.1 Solirubrobacterales bacterium | reverse complement strand
GGCGACCAGCGGCTGCAGGCGCTCCACGACCTCAGCACAACCGGGCCGCTCGCCGGGGTCGCGCGGGAGCATCTCCAGGATCAGGGAGCCCAGCTCCTCCGGGACCCAGGCCGGCAGCTCCCGTGGCTCCTCGACCAGCTGTGGGAAGCGCTCCGGGCCGCCGTCGCCGGAGCCGCGGGGGAACGGCTTCTCACCGCTGACCGCGTGGAAGAGGGTGGCGCCGAGACCCCAGACGTCGGTCGCCGGGCCGATCGGCGTCGCTGCCTCCTCGCGCGGCACGCACTGCTCCGGGGCCATGTAGGGGTCGGTGCCGAGGGGCCCGTCGGTGCGGCCGGCGCGCTCCAGGGTGCGGGCGATGCTGAGGTCGATCAGGCGTGGCGGCAGCCCCATCACGATGTTGTCGGGCTTGACGTCGAGGTGGACGTAGCCCGCCTGCGCCATGTACTGGAGGGCGCCGGCGACGTAGGCGGCCAGCGGCAGCAGCTGCTCGATCGGGATCGCCCCGTCGCGCTTGATCAGGCGCCGCAGCGAAGGGCCCTCGAGGTGCTCGATCAGCACGTGCGGCTTCGGGCCGTCGAGCACGGCGCCGAAGCTGCGCACGAGGGTGGGGTGGGCGAGCGCGCCCAGCGCCTCCACCTCGAGGGCGAGGTCGCGCAGCGCCTTCTCGTTCCCGGCCTGGTCGGGGCGCAGGACCTTGGCCACGCCGAGCGCGTAGAGCGACTCGTCCCAGACCAGGCAGACCTCGTAGCGGCTGCCGCCGCCGATCGGCTTCAGCACGATCCGCCCAGGGCAGATCTCCTCGCCTTCCTCGAACTCCCAGCTTGCGTAATCGCCCATCTTCGAATCCTAAGAACCCGATCTCTGGGCTAGCATCACGCAATGGCCTCAACTTCGGACCTGATCCGCACCGCCGTCGAGCGCTTCCAGGCCGAAGTCCCCGCGCTGAAGAACCTGAAGCTGGTCTTCGGCCTCGAGCTGAAAGCCAAACACGACATCCAGCTATACCGGGTCGAGCTTCCCGGCCCGGAGATCAGCAAAGACCTCGCGCAGGACGAGCGGGTCCTGGTCGAGATCGACCGGCCCCAGTTCAACGAGCTGGCCGAGAAGGGGACGCTGAAGAGCTACCGCCGCGCGGCCGAGACCGGCCACATCAAGGCGAGCGGCGACTCCAACGTGATCAAGCTGATCGTCCAGGTCGTCGAAAAGCAAGAGGAACGGGCGCGCCTCAGGAAAGTGCACTAAAGGCGGACGAGGTTCTCCGCCTTGATCCCGCGGGTGACGCCGCGGAAGTCGACCACCAGCGGCGCCGCGGCGACCACCTGGGCGTAGTCGACGTCGGGGTGGGCGGTGACGATCGCGGCCAGGTCCGTCTCGCGCAGCGCCTCGTCCAGATCGACGTTGGCGAGCCCGTGGCCCGGCAGCTCCGCGACGAAGGAGTCGTGGTAGGAGACCTCGGCGCCGAGGTCCTGGAGGCGGCCGATGATCTTCAGCGCCGGCGATTCGCGGGTGTCGCCGACGCCGCCCTTGTAGCTGACGCCGAGGATGAGGACGCGGGAGCCGTTGACGGGCTTGCGGACCCCGTTCAGCGCCCGCTCGATCCGTTCCACGCAGAAGCCCGGCTGCGCCTGGTTCACTTTCCCGGCCAGCTCGATGAACTCGGGGTAGAAGTCGTGCTGGCGAGCCTTGAAGGCGAGGTAGAAGGGGTCGACGGGGAGGCAGTGGCCGCCCATCCCCGGCCCGGGGTCGAAGCGCATGAACCCGAACGGCTTGGTCGAGGCGGCGTCGATCACCTCCCAGACGTCGATCTCGAGCCGGTCGCAGAGCTGGGCGAGCTCGTTGACGAGGGCGATGTTGACCGAGCGGAAGATGTTCTCCAGGAGCTTCGAGAGCTCGGCCGCCTCGGGGGTGGAGAGGACGACGACGGTGTCGCAGATCTCTCCGTAGAGCTGGCGGGCCCGCTCGGTGCAGGCCTCGGTGAGGCCGCCGACCAGCTTCGGCGTCGTCTTCACCGTGAAGTCGGTGCGGCCGGGGTCGATCCGCTCCGGCGAGAAGGCGAGGTGGAAGTCGCTGCCGGCGGTGAGGCCCGAGCCCTCGAGGATCGGCAGCAGCCGGTCGCGGGTCGTGCCGGGATAGGTGGTCGACTCCAGCACCACCAGCTGGCCCGAGCGCAGGACCTGCGCCAGCGCCTCGGCCGACTCGACCAGATAGGTGAGGTCGGGCTCGCGCGAGTCGCTGAGCGGGGTGGGGACGCAGAGGATGACCGCGTCGCACTCGGCCAGCTCGGCGTACTCGGCCGTCGCCCGCAGCCTCCCGCCCAGCGGCTCCAGGGCCGAGCTGGGCACGTCCTCGATGTAGCTGCG
>DASUQZ010000143.1:0-2855 GCA_036280335.1 Solirubrobacterales bacterium | reverse complement strand
CTCCCGCATCACCAGCGCCGCCCGCTGCGGCTCGGGCAGCGCCCGCAGCCGGTCCATCAGGTCCCGCAGCTGCTCGCGCGCCTCGGCCTCGGCGGCGGCGCTGCGCCCGCCTGGCAGCGTCTCCGCCAGCTCCTCGGCGGCCGGCGCCCGGTCCCGCAGGTCGTTCAGCGCCGTGTTGCGGACGATCCGGTAGAGCCAGGGCCGCAGCTCGATCTCCGCCTCGGAGCCCCGCAGCGCCAGCAGCGCCTTCGAGAAGGCGTCCTGGGTGACGTCCTCGGAGCGGCTGCCGACGATCGCCGCGGCGAAGCGGTCGAGCGGTCGCCGGTAGCGCCGCACGATCTCCTCGAAGGCGGCGTCGTAGCCGTCGCGGGCGAGGTCGACAAGGCGCCGGTCCGGCTGCGCCCGCAGGGCGGGCCCGAGGAAGATCCGGGCGGCGAACTGGTCGGGGGGCGGCGGAGTCATAGTTTTAGGAACCCATGCCAAAGGTAAAGATCACCCGCCGCGGCGAAGCAAAGGTAAAGATCACCCGCCGCGGCGAAGACATCAGCGAAGGCATTGATGGATAGGGGCCTCGCGGTCTTCATCACCGCCGTCGCCGGCGGCCTGATCGCCCTCCAGGCGCCGATCAACGCCAACCTCGGCAAGGCGACCGGGAACCTGGCGGCGGCCCTGGTCTCGTTCGCCTTCGGCACTGTCGCCCTCGCCGCGATCGTCGTCCTCAGCGGCAAGGCGGGCGGCCTCGGCTCGACCTTCGACGTCAGCTGGTACTACCTGCTCGGCGGCTTCCTCGGCGCGATCTACGTCTTCAACGCGCTGGTCGCCGTCTCGGCGATCGGCGCCGGCGGGGTCGCCGCCGCGACGATCTTCGGCCAGCTCGCCGCCTCGGTGGCGATCGACCGGCTAGGCCTGTTCGGCCTGGACGAGGTCCCGCTGACGCCGGAGCGGGTCCTCGGCGTCGTCCTGCTGCTGGTGGGGACTGTCCTGGTCGTCCGCTGAGCCGGGGCGGTCTTCGACGAAGTCAGGCGGCGCGATCGCCAGGTAGTGCGTGAAGGACCAGTCGACGAAGCGCTTGTTGCCCAGCAGCCTGATCAGCGGCGCGAGGATGCGCGGGGGCACCCGCGGCACCAGCTTCTGGACCCGCAGCATCCAGCGGAACTTCCACTCGTGGGAGTCGTGGAAGGAGGCGTAGCTCGATTCCGCCTCCGCGCGGGTCTGCCGCCCCTCGACGACGCCGCGCAGCTCGCGGCCGAGCGCGACCCCGAAGTAGAGGGCGGTGCGGATCCCCTCGGCGCTGAGCGGCAGGCAGTGCCCGGCCGAGTCGCCGACGAAGAAGACGCCCCCCTCGGTGGCGGTGCGCAGCTTGTGGGGGATCCAGTTGCCCTGGTAGCGGACGCGGTCCTGCCCGAGGTCCTCGGCGAGCAGCTCGGTCGTCTGGCGGACGTGGAAGCGGGGGTCGAAGGAGCCGACGCCGATCCGCAGCTCGTCGCGGGCCGGGAAGGACCAGCCGTAGCCGGCCGGCACGTAGCGGCGGTCGATCCAGATCTCGAGGTCCTCGCCGCTGCCGTGCGGGTGCACCTCGAGCCCGCGCGAGAGCGGCGCGTCGGGGGGCTGGTAGCCGTCGCCGCTGGCCAGCATCCGCCGCCAGCCGAGCGCGTCGACGACGAGCGGCGCCGAGATCGTGCCGCGGTCGGTGTCGATCGCGATCCGCCCGTCGCCGTCGGCCGCGGCCGCGCGGCCGTTGACCTTGGCGGTCTCGAAGGTGGCGTCGCAGCCGCTCCAGAGGATCTGGCAGAGCTCCCGGTAGTCGAAGGTGGAGAAGGTCCAGGGGAGCCGGTAGCGGGAGGTGCCGTGGGGCGTGTGCATGACCAGCGTGTCGAAGCGCTGGCGCTCGGCCCCCATCAGCCCGAGCCGCCGCAGCCACTCGGTCGGGATCCCGCAGGCGGAGGTCTGGCGCTCGCCGATCTCGTAGCGGTCGACGATCAGGACGTCGGCCCCGGAGCCCGCCAGCTCGCGCGCGACCATCAGCCCGGCGAAGCTGGCGCCGCAGATCAGCACGTCGCGCTCGCCGCCCAGGGGCGTGCGTTCGTCGCCGCGCTTGGTGGCTCGGACCGGCATCGGCGCGGATTCTGCCATCATTCGCGCCCGTGTCCGCGACCGAGACCATGACCCCTGCCCCCAGCGCCACCCCCGTCGAGGGTTCAAACGGCTTGCTGCTGCAGGTAGACGGCCAGATCGTCCCGAATTACGCGGCGACGATGGTGTCCTTCGAGGAGGGCGACGTCGTCAAAGGCAAGGTCGTCCGGATCGACAAAGACGAGGTGCTCGTCGACATCGGCTACAAGGCCGAGGGGGTAATTCCCTCCAACGAGCTCTCGATCCGCAAGTCGGTCGATCCGCACGAAGAGGTCGAGCTCGGCGAGGAGATCGACGCCCTGGTCCTCACCAAGGAGGACTCCGAGGGCCGCCTGATCCTCTCCAAGAAGCGCGCCCGCTTCGAGAAGGCCTGGCGCAAGATCGAGGTCGCCGCCGACTCCGGCGAACCGGTCGAAGGCAGCGTCATCGAGGTCGTCAAGGGCGGTCTCATCCTCGATCTCGGCGTCCGCGGCTTCCTGCCCGCCTCGCTGGTCGACATCCGCCGCGTCCACAACCTCGACGAGTTCATGAGCCAGACCCTCGAGTGCAAGGTGATCGAGCTCAACCGCAGCCGCAACAACGTCGTGCTGTCCCGCCGCGCGGTCCTCGAGGAGGAGCGCAAGGGCCAGCGCCCGGAGATCCTGGACAAGCTCGTGCCCGGGCTGGTCGTCGAGGGCCAGATCTCGAACATCGTCGACTTCGGCGCGTTCGTGGACCTCAAC
>DASUQZ010000142.1:0-5984 GCA_036280335.1 Solirubrobacterales bacterium | reverse complement strand
TGGGACCGCAAAGCACCGACACGAACGCCGCCCCCGACGCCAACCGCGTCCACATCTTCGACACCACGCTGCGCGACGGCGAGCAGTCGCCCGGCATCTCGCTGAACGCCGCCGAGAAGGTCGAGATCGCCCAGCAGCTCGCGCGACTGGGGGTCGACGTGATCGAGGCCGGGTTTCCGATCACCTCGCCGGGTGATTTCGAGGCGGTCGAGGCGATCGCGCACCAGGTCGAGGGCCCGGTGATCTGCGGCCTCGCCCGCACCCACAAAGCCGACATCGACGCCGCCTGGGGGGCGATCAAGGACGCCGGCCGGCCGCGCATCCACACCTTCATCTCAACCTCGGACATCCACATCGAGCACCAGCTGCAGACCGACCGCGAGGACGTCAAGGGGCAGGCGCGGGCGGCGGTGGCGCTGGCCAGGTCCTACTGCGAGGACGTCGAGTTCTCGCCGATGGACGCGACCCGCGCCGACGTCGAGTTCACCGCCGAGGTCTGCGCGATCGCCGTCGAGGAGGGCGCGACCGTCGTCAACATCCCCGACACCGTCGGCTACACGACGCCCGAGGAGTACGCGGACTACTTCCGGCGGCTGTACGAGCTGGCGCCGGCGCTGCGCGACGTCGAGATGTCGGTCCACTGCCACGACGACCTGGGCCTGGCCGTCGCCAACTCCTACGCCGGGGTGCTGGCGGGGGCGCGGCAGGTCGAGTGCGCCGTCAACGGGATCGGCGAGCGCGCCGGCAACTGCTCGCTGGAGGAGATCGCGATGCTGATCGGCGTCCGCGAGGACGCCCACGGACTCTGGACCGGGATCAACACCCGCGAGATCGCCCGCACCAGCCGCATGGTCAGCCGCCTGACCGGCTACCCGGTGCAGCCGAACAAGGCGATCGTCGGCCGCAACGCCTTCGCCCACGAGTCCGGCATCCACCAGGACGGCGTCCTGAAGGAGCGCAGCACCTACGAGATCATGGACGCGACCGAAGTCGGCCTGGAGTCGAACTCGATCGTGCTGGGCAAGCACTCCGGCCGCCATGCCCTGAAGGACGCCCTGGAGCAGCTGGGCTTCAAGGTCGAGGGGCAGGCGCTGAACAACGCCTTCAAGGCCTTCAAGGAGGTCGCCGACCGCAAGAAGCAGGTGACCGCCCTGGACCTGGAGGCGATTGTCTCCGACGAGATGCGGGAGCGCTCCGACGCGCATGAGCTGGCCTGGTTCGAGGTCGAGGCGGGAACGCGGCGGCCGCCGGTGGCGAAAGTGGCGGTGGCTCTGCCCTCCGGCGAGGAGTCGGTCGGCGAATCGAGCGGCGACGGCCCCGTCGACGCGATCTTCCACGCGATCCAGGACGCGGCAGAGACCGAGTGCGAGTTGGTGCAGTACACGGTCGAGGCGGTGACCGGGGGGGAGGACGCCCTCGGCGAGGTGACCGTGATGCTGCGGGCGGCCGGGAGGCTGGCGACGGGGCAAGGCGTGGCCACCGACATCCTCGAGGCGAGCGCTCGCGCCTACGTGCGAGCGCTGTCGAACGCCCTGGAAGGCGCGGCGACCCGCGAGGCCGAGGCGGCTACCGCCGAAGCCGCGGTTGAACGGACGCCCGGGCCGTAGGAGGGGAAACCTCGGACCGCATCAACCTCCCCCTTCAGGGTGAGGAGGTCGATGCGGTCGGGCGCTTCGGGTGGAAGTCGCGCTTTCGGCTCACCTGGCGGGCTGAATCGGCACGAACCGCGCGCCACACGCGCGTTCCGGCCCGGCACGCTTCGACCGTGCCCGCCGAGTCCGCGAAAGATCGTCGTATAGGCGATTTCACGCGGACTCGGCGCGGGCGCGCCCGGGAGTCCGGGACCGACTCGAAGATCGGGCAGCTGGCGGATCGACAACATGGGGTCGTGTCCTGGCGTCAGCTGGTTGACCTGGGGCTGGGGAAGGACGCGATCCAACACCGCATCTCCGCAGGTCGCCTGCGCCCCCTGCATCGGGGCGTCTACGCGGTGGGGCATCGGGTGGTCCCGCGGGAGGGGGAATGGCTGGCGGCGGTGCTCGTCTCCGGTGAGGAAGCGGCCCTGAGTCACTGGTCGGCCGCCGCCCTGTGGATGATCCGGCCGAACTCGCGATCGAGGATCGACGTGACCGTTTCCCACCGCAGCCGCTCCAACGACCTGATCCGCAGGCACATCTCGCAGGTGCCCGCCGACGAGCGGACGGTGAAGGAGGGGATTCCGGTCACGAGCGTGCCGCGGACCACCTTCGACCTAGCGGCAAGCGAGGACGTGGACACGGTCGTCGCGATGCTGCGGGAGGCCGAACACCGGAACCTCTGGGACCGGTTGTCGCTGTGGGATCTGCTCGACCGCTATCCCGGCAGGCGGGGCTCGCGGAAGGTCCGCCTCGCCCTGGAGCGCCTGAAGGAAGAGCCGGTCGGCCGCAAGCGCAGCAAGCTCGAGGAGCGGTTCGCGCCATTCCTCAGGCACCACCGCCTCCCCCTGCCCCGCTTCAACGACTGGATCGACCTGGGTTCCAAGCGCTACCAGGTCGACTGCCACTGGCCGGACGTCCGCGAGATCGTCGAGCTCGACGGCTGGGAGGGCCACGGCACCCGCTCCGCCTTCCGCGACGACCGAGCCAGAGACCGCCGCCTCCGCGTGGCCGGCTACTCCATCACCCGCATCACCTGGGCTCAGCTCGACGACGAACCCGAGGCGGTCGCCTCTGATCTCGAAGCCCTGCTATACAAGCGTCCGTGATAACGTACACCGCAATGGCAACCGCCACGCCTGCAGCCAAAGCGGTCGACCCCGCAGCTTCCGTCGGTCCGCGCATCCGCGCGCTGCGCGACGCGATGGGCTTCTCCCTGCGCGACCTGGCCGAGCGCTCGGGGGTCAGCGCGCCGATGCTCTCGCAGGTCGAGCGGGGGGAGACGAGTCCGACGCTCGCGGTCGCCGGCAAGATCGCCGCCGGCCTGGAGCTGACGCTCTCGCAGCTGCTGCGCCTCGACGAGGGCCAGCACGTGGCGATCAGCCGTGCCGCCGGCCGCCGCCGCTCCGAGCGCGGCGGGCACCGCTTCGAGGAGCTGACCCCGCCGCTGCCGGGCCAGCGCGCCGACGTCTCCCTGCACGTGCTGGAGCCGGGCGCCACCACCGGCGGTGCCGCAGACCCGCCGATGCACGAGCCGGGCAGCCGCGAGACCGCCGTCGTCCTCGCCGGCACCCTGGCGCTGGTCGTCGACGGTGCCCGCCACGAGCTTCAAGAGGGGGACAGCGTCACCTTCGACGCCGACCTGCCGCACCACTTCGAGAACGAAGGCCAGGAGGCGACCCGCTTCCTCGCCGTGATCGCCGCCGGCCTGAGGAGGAGCTGACGCAATGCCGAAAACGATGTTCGACAAGATCTGGGACGCCCACGAGGTCTCGCCGGGGCTGATCTACATCGACCTGCACCTGGTCCACGAGGTCACCTCGCCGCAGGCCTTCGACGGACTGCGGATGGCCGGCCGCAAGCTCCGCCGTCCCGACAAGACCCTCGCCACCGCCGACCACAACACGCCGACCGACGGCACCAAAGCCGCGCGGCTGATCGCCGACCAGCTCTCCCGCGTCCAGGTCGAAACCCTGGAGCGCAACTGCGAGGAGTTCGGCGTCCCGGTCTACTCGCTCGGCTCCGACCGCCAGGGCATCGTCCACGTGATCGGCCCCGAGCTGGGCGTGACCCAGCCGGGGATGACGATCGTCTGCGGCGACAGCCACACCTCCACCCACGGCGCCTTCGGCGCGCTTGCCTTCGGCATCGGCACCTCCGAGGTCGAGCACGTGCTGGCGACCCAGTGCCTGGTCCAGAAGCGGCCGAAGACGATGCGGATCAACTACGCCGGCGAGCTCGGCCACGGAGTCACCCCCAAGGACCTGATCCTGGCGACGATCGGCCGCCTCGGCACCGGCGGCATGACCGGCTACGCGGTCGAGTACGCCGGGCCCGCGATCGAGGCCCTCTCGATGCCGGGCCGGATGACGATCTGCAACATGACGATCGAGGGAGGCGGCCGTGCCGGGATGATCGCTCCCGACGAGACCACCTTCGAGTGGGTCAAGGACCGCCCCGCCGCCCCCGCCGACTTCGCCGCGGCGATGGCCCGCTGGCGCGAGCTGCCGACCGACCCCGACGCCAGCTTCGACGTCGAGGTCGAGGTCGACGCCTCCGCGATCTCGCCGATGGTCACCTGGGGCACCAACCCCGGCCAGGTCGTCGAGGTGACCGACCGCGTCCCCGACCCCGCCGAGCTCGACTCGCCCGCCGACCGCGAGGCGGCCGAGCGCGCCCTTGCCTACATGGGCCTGAAGGCCGGCACGCCGATGACCGAGGTCGCCCCGGAACGGGTCTTCATCGGCTCCTGCACCAACTCGCGGATCGAGGACCTGCGCGAGGCGGCCGAGATCGTCGAGGGCCGCAGGGTCGCCGGCGGCGTCCACGGGATGGTCGTCCCCGGCTCCCAGCAGGTCAAAGCCGCCGCCGAAGCCGAGGGCCTCGACGAGGTCTTCAAGAGCGCCGGCTTCGAATGGCGCGAGGCGGGCTGCTCGATGTGCCTGGGGATGAACCCGGACACGCTGAGCGAAGGGGAGCGCTGCGCCTCGACCTCGAACCGCAACTTCGAGGGGCGCCAGGGCAAGGGCGGCCGCACCCACCTCGTCAGCCCGAAAATGGCCGCCGCGGCGGCCGTCGAGGGTCACTTCGTCGACATCAGGGATTGGAGCTAGAGATGAGGCCGATCGACGTAATCGAAGGAAAGGTGTCGGTGCTGGACCGCAGCGACGTCGACACCGACCAGATCATCCCCAAGCAGTTCCTCAAGCGGGTCGAGCGGACCGGCTTCGGTGAGTTCCTCTTCTACGACTGGATCCGCGACGGCGAGATCGAGCTGGAGCCGAACCCGATCCTCGTCACCGGCGCCAACTTCGGCTGCGGCTCCTCCCGCGAGCACGCCCCCTGGGCGCTGGAGGACTTCGGCTTCCAGGCGATCCTGGCGCCCTCCTTCGCCGACATCTTCTACTCGAACTGCACGAAGATCGGGCTGTTGCCGGCGATCCTCGACGAGGAGCACTGCCGCGCCGTCGCCGAGGCGGGGGAGGCCCGCATCGACCTCGACGACGAGACGGTCAACTGCGCCGCCGGCGTCTTCCAGTTCCAGATCGAGCCGGAGGTCAAGCACCGCCTGCTGAACGGGCTCGACGACATCGGCATCACCCTTGAAAACGCCGGGGCGATCGACGATTTCGAGCGCGGTCCGGCCGCCTCGCTGGGACCGGTCACGACCAGCCTCTGAGCGAGGCCGCGGAGGCGGCGCATGAGCGAAGACCAGTTCAAGGAACCGATGAACACCGGCGCCCGCGAGTGGGACGCCGAGACCTACGACGCCGTCTCCGATCCCCAGTACGAGTGGGGGATGGAGGTGCTGGAGCGGCTGGAGCTGCGCGGCGACGAGGTCGCCCTCGACGCCGGCTGCGGCTCCGGCCGGGTGACCGAGGAGCTCCTCGCCCGGCTGCCCCAGGGGCGCGTGATCGCCGTCGACGGCTCCGCGGCGATGGTGGCGAAGGCGCGGGAGCGGCTCGGCGACCGTGCCGACTACCTCGTCTCCGACCTCCTCGAGCTGGAGCTGGAGGAGCCGGTCGACCTCGTCTTCTCGACCGCGACCTTCCACTGGATCCAGGACCACGACCGGCTCTTCCGGCAGCTGCGCTCGGCGCTGAAGCCCGGCGGCCGCCTCGTCGCCCAGTGCGGCGGCGCGGGGAACGTCGCCGAGCACACCAAGGCGATCGCCGCCGTCGCCGGAGACCCCGAGTACGCGCCCCACCTGACCCGGGCCCGCGGCCTCTGGAACTTCGCCGCGCCGGAGGAGACCGAGCGCCGCCTGCGCGACGCCGGCTTCGCCGCGGCCCGCTGCTGGCTCGAGCCCAAGCCGGTCCAACCCGAGCGCCCGCTCGAGTTCCTCTCCGT
>DASUQZ010000141.1:0-16222 GCA_036280335.1 Solirubrobacterales bacterium | reverse complement strand
GGCAGCTCATCAGCCGCCCGGCCGAGCGGCCGCTGAGGGCGACGCGCACCCGCAGGCCGCTCTCCTCGGCCTTCGCCGCGGCGACGACGAAGAACCCGATCAGCGCCAGCCAGAGCCCGCCGAAGCCGCCGGCCATGAAGGTGAGGACGCCGAGCCCGATCATCCCGTAGCCGAAGCCGCGGCCGACCCTTGCCGCGGTCTCGGTCGCCGAGGAGATGTCGCCGCGGCGCCACCACAGCAGCGCCCGCGTCACGCGCCCTCCGTCCAGCGGGAACGCCGGCAGCAGGTTGAAGACGAGGATGGCGGCGTTGATAGTCGCCTGGTAGAGGACGAGCGCCTCGAGCCACCGGGGGGCCGAGGCCGGCAGCGCGAGCGCGATCGCGGCGAAGACGGCGGCGATCGCGAGCGTCACCGCCGGCCCGGCAATCGCGAAGCGCAGCTCGTCGAGGGCATGCCGCGGGTAGCCGCTCATCCGCGCGACCCCGCCGAGCAGCCAGAGGTCGATCTCCTCGATCTCGACGCCGTGCCGCCGCGCCACCACAGCGTGCCCGAGCTCGTGCAGGAGGATGCTGCCGAAGAGCAGCAGCGCGCTCAGCAGGCCGAGCCCGTAGGCCGCCGCGGGGGCGATTCCAGGCGCCTCGTCGGGATAGTAGGCCGCGCCCAGCGTGACGGTGATCAGGGCCACGATCGCGAGCCAGAGCGGCTGCACGCCGATCGGGATTCCGGCGAGGCGACCGATGCGGATGCTTCGCATTCCCATAGGTCGATTCTGACGCTACCGGCGCTGCGGAAACGCAAGTTCCCACAGTCGCAGCATGCCGCGGTTGACCTGTTCCACCCCGGCCGGCAGCTTCGCAGCCCCGCCGTCGATCGCCCTCCTCGCGTCACGGCACCGGTTGGCCTGCCAGGCGTCGAACGACCCTTCGACGCGCTCCATCGCCGCGCGCATCATCCGGATCCCCACGCGGGCGCCCGCCACGCCGCGGCGCAGCTGCCTGAGCTTCGCCGGATCCGACCAGGCCGACGAGTACCTGTCGCGCAGCGCGCGCAAGCCCGAGTCGGCGCGCCGGAAGGCGCTGTCGATCCGGCCTGCCGTGGGTCGATCCACTTCCTCGACCAGCTGGGAGAGCACGCTGCGGTCCGCCGCGGCCTGATCGCCGTCCCCTCGTCCTTCGGCCCGCTCGGCGGCGCGGCACACCGCTTCTGACGCGATCAGGCCTTCGCCGAGCTCCGCGGGGCCGTATTCGATCGCCATCCGCAGGCGGCCGTCGATCCGGTGCAGGTCGTGGCGGAACGGGCTAGGCCCGGCCGAGGCAGCTGCGGCGCTCGCGGCGAGGAGGACCAGGGCGATGCCCACCGCCCCCGCGGCGCGCGACCAGGCTATGTCCCCGCCGCCCCTCATGGCAGGTGCCGGGAGAACCACTCGGCGGCCAGCTCGCCCACCCGCTCCAACGCGCCCGGCTCTTCGAAGAGGTGGGTGGCCCCCGGGACGATCGCGACCTCGCGCTCGCAGCGCAGCATCCGCGCCGCCTCTTCGTTCAGGGCCAGTACCTGCCAGTCGGCGCCGCCGACGATCAGCAGCGTCGGCGAGACCACCCGGTCGAGGCTCGCCCCGGCCAGATCGGGCCGGCCGCCGCGGGAGACGACGGCGTGGACCTCGGGCCCGAGGTTGGCGGCGGCACGAAGGGCCGCGGCGGCGCCGGTCGAGGCGCCGAAGTAGGAGATCGGCAGATCCTTCAGCTCCTCGTCCGCCTGCACCCAGCGGGTCACCGCGAGCAGGCGCTGGGCGAGCAGCCCGATGTCGAAGACGTTGGCGCGCCTGCGTTCCTCGTCGACGGTAAGCAGATCGAAGAGGAGGGTCGCGAAGCCGGCTTCGTTGAGCGCCTCGGCGACCTGCCGGTTGCGCGGGCTCTGGCGGCTGGAGCCGCTGCCGTGCGCGAAGACGACGAGGCCGGCCAGATCGTCGGGCAGCCGCAGATCCCCGGCGACCACCACCCCGGGCATCGGTTCGATCTCGACCGCCTGCTCGACGGGCGGAGGGTCTGCCTGCAGCGGCGGGTCGTCGGGCGGATCCGCACCGGCCGCGGCCGGCTCCGGGTCGCGCCCGGCCGCCAGCAGCTCCTGCACCTCCTCGTCGCTCACCTGTCCGAAGTCGACGTAGAACTGGCCGACCCCGAAGAAGCCGGGCGGTTCCTCGAGGCAGATCACCTCGTCGAACTCGCCGGCGAGGCGTTGCGAGGCGCCCGGCGGAGCGACCGGCACCGCGAGGCTCACGGTCGCGGCACCCCGAGCTCGCAGCGCCCTCGCCGCGACCACGGCGGTGCCGCCGGTGGCGATGCCGTCGTCGACCAGGATCACCGGGCGCCCCTCGACATTGAGCGGCTCGCGCTCGCCGCGGTAGAGACGGCGGCGGCGCTCGAGCTCGGCGGTCTCGGCCGCGACCACGGAGTCGAGTTCCTCCGCGCTCACCCCGGTCAGCTCGACCTCTGCGCGGCGGATGAAGCGGAGGCCGCCCTCGGCGATCGCCCCGATCCCGTACTCGGGGTGAAACGGGGCGCCGAGCTTGCGCACCAGCAGGATGTCGAGCGGTGCCGAGAGCGCGCGGGCGATCTCGTAGGCGACCGGCACGCCGCCGCGCGGCAGGGCAATGACGACCGGCTGCCGCCCGCGGAAGCGCTCCAGGGAGGGCGCCAGCCGCCGGCCTGCTTCCCGGCGATCGACGAACAGCGCGAGGCGCCGCCTCATCCCGCCCTCCGCCCGCTGTCTTCCCGCGCAAGTTCCATCGGTCGATTCTCCGGGGCGGGGACGGGCGGCGCATCCGTGTCTCTCCCGAGCCTTTGGTGCGGCTTTTCCCGATGGCGGGCGGCCCGGGGAGGGCTACTTTGACCTTGGCAACCCGCGAGAGGAGATAACGATGGCGAAGACGATCACCCTGGAGCTCGACAGAGCGGACGCGGAGGTCCTGCTCGGCGTGCTTGCCTCCGAGCGCCACAACTCCGAGGCCGAAGAGGTGTGCGAGTCGGTGCGCCGGCAGATCGACGAGAAGCTGGCGGAGGTCGGGTGAGGGCGACGGAGATCCCGCTGCGGGAGATCGCCGGCGCCCCCGGCGACTACGACGGGCTGCTGGAGGCGATCGGCGACAGCTCGCTGGTGCTGATCGGCGAGGCCTCCCACGGCACCCACGAGTTCTACCGCGAGAGGGCCCGGATCACGCGGCGCCTGATCGAGGAGAGGGGCTTCCGGGCGGTCGCCGCCGAGGCCGACTGGCCCGACGCCTACCGGGTCAACCGCTACCTGCACGGGGCGCCGGACGACGGCGACGCCGAGGAGGCGCTGCGCGGCTTCCGCCGCTTCCCCACCTGGATGTGGCGCAACGCCGAGGTGCTCGACTTCCTCGGCTGGCTGCGCTCCCACAACGACCGATCGGCCGATGCCGAGAAGGCCGGCTTCTTCGGGCTCGACGTCTACAGCCTCTACTCCTCGATCGAGGCGGTGATCGCCTACCTGGAGAAGATGGACCCACCGGGCGCCGAACGGGCGCGCGAGCGGTACTCCTGCTTCGAACAGTTCGGCGGCGAGCAGGCCTATGGCCGGGCGGTGGCGCTCGGCGTCAGCGCCACCTGCGAGCGCGGCGTCGTCGAACAGCTGCTCGAGCTGCAGCGCAACGCCGACTCCTACCTGCGGCGCGACGGGTTCGCCGCCGAGGACGAGCAGTTCTGCGCCGAGCAGAACGCCCGCGTCGTCGCCGGCGCCGAGAGCTACTACCGGTCGATGTTCGGCTCCGCCGCCTCCTCCTGGAACCTGCGCGACCGCCACATGGCCGACACCCTGGAGCACCTGCGCGCCCACCTCGCCCGGCGCGGGGCGCCGGCGAAGGTCGTCGTCTGGGAGCACAACTCCCACCTCGGCGACGCCCGCATGACCGAGATGAGCCGCCGCGGCGAGCTGAACGTGGGGCAGCTCGTTCGCGAACGCCACGGGGACGACGCCTTCTCGATCGGCTTCACCACTCACGCGGGGACGGTCACCGCGGCATCGGACTGGGGCGGCCCCGCCGAGTGCAAGCGAGTCCGTCCCGCGCTTCCCGGCAGCTGGGAGCAGCTGCTGCACCAGGCCCAGAGCCCTCGCTTCTGGCTCGACCTGCGAGACCCCGACACGCTCGAGGTCCTGCCCGGGCCGCGGCTGGAGCGAGCGATCGGCGTCATCTACCGCCCCGAGACCGAGCGGCAGAGCCACTACTTCTTCGCCGACCTCGCCGGCCAGTTCGACGCCGTCATCCACATCGACGAGACCCGGGCGGTCGAGCCGCTGGAGCGGACCGCAGGGTGGGAGCGCGGCGAGCTGCCGGAGACCTATCCGACCTCGCTCTGAGCAACGCCCGGCTCTCGGAGTTCGGTGTTTCCCGGATGGCGGGCGCACCCCGGGCGCCTAGCTTCCAGGTATGACCGATCCCAGCATCATCGACCGCACCGTCCAGCAGACCAACGCATGGCTCGGGGAGGTGGCGGACCGGCTGGAGAGCGACGACGACCATCGCGGGGCCTACCGGATCCTGCGCGCCTACCTGCACGCCCTGCGCGACCGGCTGACCGTCGACGAGGCGGCGCAGCTCGGCGCCCAGCTGCCGCTCCTGATCCGCGGCATCTACTACGAGGGCTGGAACCCGAGCAAGACCCCCGTCAAGTACCACCACATCGACGAGTTCCTCGGGCGTGTGAGGGACGAGGCCGAACTGCCCGGGGAGACCTCGGCCTCCTACGCCGTCAGCGTCGCCGCCGAGGTGCTGCGCGAGCACGTGTCGGCGGGTGAGATCGACGACATCCGGGCCCAGCTGCCCAAAGAGCTGCAGCCGATCCTCGGCTGACAGCAGCTCTCGGCCCCTGAATCGACAGCCGCAAGAGGGCCTCTCCGAGCTCGAGGCGGAGCGCCGTCTTCGGCAGCACGGTCCCAACGCGATCGTGGAGGCCGAGGGGCCGTCCCACGTCCGCCAGTTCCTCGCCAACCTGATCCAGCTGTTCGCCCTGCTGCTCTGGGCGGGCGCCGGTCTCGCCCTGCTGGCGGGCCTGCCGGAGCTGAGCGCCGCGATCGTCGCCGTGATCCTCGTCAACGCGGTCTTCGCCTACGTCCAGGAGTACCGCGCCGAGCAGGCGGTCACGGCCCTGCGGAGGATGCTGCCGATCCGGGTCCGGGTCCGGCGCGACGGGGAGGCGGTCGAGATCCCGAACGAGGAGGTCGTTCCCGGCGACGTGCTGCTGTTCGCGCCGGGCGACCGCGTCGCGGGAGACGCCGACCTGCTCGCCGCCGGCGACCTGCGCGTCGACGAGTCGACGCTGACCGGCGAGTCCACCCCGGTCGCGCCCGCCGAGCGGGTCTTCGCCGGCACCTACGTCACCTCCGGGACCGGCGAGGCGCTGGTCACCGCGACCGGGATGGCGACGCGGCTCGGTCGGATCGCCGAGCTCGCCCAGCGGACCAAGCGCGAGCGCAGCCCCCTGGAGCGCGAGCTGGACCGGCTGACGCGGGTGGTGGCGCTGATCGCGGTCTCGATCGGCGCCCTCTTCGTCCTCCTCGCCGGGTTCGCCGGGATGGGGGTGGAGGACCGCTTCGTGTTCGCGATCGGCGTCACCGTCGCGCTCGTCCCCGAGGGGCTGCTGCCGACGGTGACGCTCTCGCTGGCGCTGGCGACGCAGCGGATGGCGAAGCGCAAGGCGCTCGTGCGGCGTCTCTCCTCGGTCGAGACGCTCGGCGAGACGACCGTGATCTGCACCGACAAGACCGGCACGCTGACCGAGAACCAGATGACCGTGGAGCGGGTCTGGGGGTTGGGGGGCGAGCTGACGGTCGAGGGCGCCGGGTACGAGCCGTTCGGCCGCTTCCGCTCCGGCCCGGACGTCGCCGACCCGGCGCCGCTGCGCGAGCTGCTGCGGGCGGGCTTGCTCTGCAACGACGCGCGGCTGATCCACGGCGACGGCAGCTGGTCGGTGCTCGGCGACCCCACCGAGGGGGCGCTGGTGGTCCTTGCCGAGAAGGGCGGCCTGCGCCACGAGCAGGAGGCGGCGCGGGCACCGCGGCTCTTCGAGCTGCCGTTCAGCTCGGAGCGCAAGCGGATGACCACCGTCCACCGGATCGGCGACGAGCGGGTCGCCTACGTGAAGGGGGCCGCCGAGCTGGTGCTGCCGCGCACGACCCTCTCGGCGGCGGCGCGGGCCGAGGTCGAGGCCGCCGAGCGGGCGATGGAGCGGGACGCCCTGCGCGTCCTCGCGATCGCCCGCCGCGCGCTGCCGGCCGACGCCGCCGAGCCGGAGGAGATCGAGCGCGACCTCGAGTTCCTCGGCCTCGTCGGCATGATCGACCCGCCGCGGCCGGAGGTCCCGGAGGCGATCCGGCGCTGCCGCCAGGCCGGGATCCGGATCGTCATGGTGACCGGCGACAGCGGCCGCACCGCCGAGGCGATCGCCCGCGCGATCGGCCTGGTCGAGGGGGAGGTCCACGTGATCACCGGGGCCGAGCTCGCCACCCTCGACGACGCCGAGCTGCGCGGCCGCCTCGCCGAGCGCGAGGTCATCTTCGCCCGCATCGACCCCGAGCAGAAGCTCCGCCTCGCCCGCGTCCTGCGCGGGGAGCGGGAGGTGGTGGCGATGACCGGCGACGGCGTCAACGACGCGCCGGCCCTGAAGCAGGCCGACATCGGCGTCGCGATGGGCAGCGGGACCGAGGTCGCCAAGGAGGCGGCCGACCTGATCCTGATCGACGACAACTTCGCCTCGGTGGTGGCGGCCGTGGAGGAGGGGAGGGCGATCTACGACAACATCCGCCGCTTCGCCGGGTACCACTTCTGCTCCAACGTCGGCGAGCTCGTCCCCTTTCTCGTCTGGGCCGTCTCCGGCGGGGCGATCCCGCTGCCGCTGGTCGTGATGCAGGTGCTCGCGATCGACCTCGGCACCGACCAGCTGCCGGCGATCGCGCTCGGCACCGAGCGACCGGAGCCGGGGGCGATGGCACGGCCGCCGCGCCGGCGCTCCGAGCACCTGCTGAACCGGGCGACGATCGGCCGCGTGTTCGGCTGGGTCGGCCCGTTCGAGGCGCTGGCCGCGATGGCGAGCTTCCTCTTCGCCTACTGGCTCGCCGGCTGGCGGCCCTGGGAGGACCTGGCCGACAACGGCACCCTCTACCGGGAGGCGACGACGATGACGATGGCGGGGATCGTGATGGCCCAGGTCGGCGCCGCGCTCAGCTGGCGAACCAACCGGCTTTCTTTGCGGACCGTCGGGCTCTTCTCCAACCGGCTGCTCCTCCTCGGCATCGCCGTCGAGGTGGCGATGGTGGCGCTGCTCGCCTACACGCCGGGGCTCGACGACGTCTTCCACACCAGCGGGCTGCAGGCGTGGCAGTGGGCCTTCTTGCTCGCCTGGCCGCCCCTCGTCGTCGGCGCCGAGGAGGCCCGCAAGGCGGTCGTGCGGCGGCGCGGGGCGTCGCTCAGTCGAGCACGAAGGTGACCTTCAGGTCCACCCGGTACGGGGAAACCCACAGCCGTTTGGTGCGGCTTTCCCCGATGGGGGAGGGCGCACCGGCGCCTACGCTCGGAGAACCAAGTCAATTCCCCCATGAGGAGGCACCCGATGGCAACCACCGAAATGACCGAATGGCGCCCGTTCTCGGACTTCGCCGAGCTCCGCCACCGTCTCGACCAGGCGTTCCGCGACCTCAGCAACGCCCCCGGCGGCTGGAGCCCGTCGGTCGACGTGGTCAAACACAACGGCGACCTGGTCCTGCGCGCCGACCTGCCCGGGATCAAGCCCGACGAGGTGAAGATCGAGGTCGAGGGCGACGTGCTCACCGTCTCCGGGGAGCACCGCGAGGAGAAGGAGGAGAAGGACGAGCACTACGTGCGCCGCGAGCGCCGCTACGGCTCCTTCTCCCGCTCGATGGTCCTGCCGAGCGGCGTCAAGGCCGACGACATCGAGGCCAAGTCCGAGCACGGCGTCCTCGAGGTGACGATCCCGATGCCCAGGGAAGAGGAGAAGCAGACGATCGAGGTCAAGGCGAAACCGAACTCCGACTAAAGTCGGACCCCTTCTGTCCGCACCGGTCGACCTGCCGGAGGTCCCGCTGCCGTCGCATTCGCTCGATGCCCTGACGGGGCAGCTGGGCGAGGCGGCGGAGGCGCGGCTGCGTGCTTCCCGGCAGGCGGCCCCGGAGGTTCTCGGCGCCAGGACGATCTGGTGGGTGAACTCCACCGCCCAGGGGGGCGGGGTCGCGGAGATGCTGCGGACCCTCCCTCCCTACTGGCGGGGCGAGAACCTCGACGCCCGCTGGCTGGTCCTCGAGGCGCCGCGCCCCTTCTTCGCCTTCACCAAGCGGCTGCACAACCTGCTCCACGGGGTCCCGGTGTCGATCGCGAGCGCCCGCCGCCGCCGGCTCTACGACGCCGTCTCCACGCAGGCCGGTCGCCGGCTGCGGGCGATGGTGCGGCCGGGCGACGTCGTCGTCCTCGAGGACCCGCAGGTCGCCGGGCTGGCGCCGGAGCTGGCCGGCTCGGGAGCGGTGGTCGTCTGGCGCAGCCACGTCGGCACCGAGCAGGCGAACGAGCATGTGGAGGAGGCCTGGCAGTTCCTGCGCCCCCGTATCGAGGGCGCCTCGGCCTTCCTCTTCTCCCGCGGCGACTACATCCCCGACTTCCTCGTCGGCCGCGCCTACGTGGTTCCGCCGGCGATCGACCCGCTCTCGGCGAAGAACCAGGAGCTGACCGGCGCCCAGACGGAGGCGATCCTGCGCCGCATCGGCCTGGCGGACGGACGCGGGTCGTGGCAGCGGGCCACGGTGACGCTGCGGGACGGCAGGACCGTCACGGTGAGGAGGCGGGCCAACGTGCTGCGGGAGGGCGGCCCGCCCCGGCTCGGCGCGAGCCCGCTCGTCGTCGCCCTGGCCCGCTGGGACTGGCTGAAGGACCCGGTCGGCATCCTCACCGGCTTCGCCCGGCACCTCGACCACCCCGACGCACGGCTCGTCGTCGCCGGACCCGCCGCGGGGTCCGTCGCCGACGACCCGGGAGGGCGGGGGGTCCTGCGCGCCACCCGAGCCGCCTGGCACGAGCTGCCGGCGGCGGACCGGGCTCGGATCGACGTCGTCTCCCTGCCGATGGTCGACCTCGAGGAAAACGCGCTGATGGTGAACGCACTGCAGCGCCGGGCTGACGTGGTCGTCAAGAAGAGCCTGCAGGAGGGCTTCGGCCTGGGCGTGACCGAGGGCCTCTGGAAGAGTCGGCCGGTCGTCGCCACCGGGGTCGGCGGCCACAAGGACCAGATCGAGCACGGCCGCAGCGGCCTCCTGCTCGAGCACCCCGCCGACCTGCACGAATTCGCCGCCGCCGTGGACGAGCTGCTCGCCGACGAGGACAGGGCGAGGGCCCTGGCGGCCGCCGGCCGCGAGCACGTCCGCGAGAACTTCCTCGCCGACAGCCACTTCGTCAACTGGATCGCGGTCCTCCGCGATCTCACCTAGCTGCACGGCTGCGGCCGGCGCGGAAGTTCCGCGGTCTTCCGGCCCCCGGCACGTCCGGCCGGCAGGCGACGATGCAGGCGCTACGGTTATCCGGTGCCCCGGGTAGAGTACGAACACATGTTCGATCACGACACGCTAGTCAGCACCAGGGAGAGAGCGGCTGTGCTTGCTCTGATGGCGCGTCGCAGGGTTCAGTGGAATCGGCTGGCGGGCTCGATCGAGGAGGTCGGGAGCGCCCTCGGTCTCCTGACCGACCTCGAGGAGGTCGACGATCCACGCCTCTTCCCGGTCGAGGGGGACCAGGTCAGCCTGGACCAACTGGAGGAGCGGGTGATCTCCTACGAGCGGGAAGGAATTCACCTGATCACGGTGCTCGACGAGACCTACCCGATGAATCTGCGCATGGTGCACGACCGGCCCCCGGCGCTCTTCGTACGGGGGGCGCTCTCACCCGCCGACGAGCGTTCGGTCGCGGTGGTCGGGAGCCGACGCGCCTCGGCCGCGGGCCTGGAAAAGGCCGCGAGGATCGCGCAGGATCTGACCGCCCGCGACTACGTCGTCGTCAGCGGCCTCGCCGCCGGGATCGACACCGCCGCCCACCGGGCCACGCTGGAGGCAGGCGGCCGGACCGTCGCGGTGATCGGCACCGGGCTGCGCCACCACTTCCCGAAGCAGAATGCCGAGCTCCAGGATCGACTCGGGCGCGAGAGCGCCGTCGTCTCCCAGTTCTGGCCGGGCCAGGAGCCGCGCCGCTGGACCTTTCCCCAGCGCAACGCCGTGATGTCGGGGTTCGCACGCGCCAGCGTCGTCGTCGAGGCCGGCAACACGAGCGGCGCCCGTATGCAGGCCCGGCTGGCGGTCGAGCACGGCAGGCCGGTCTTCCTCCTGCGCTCGCTGCTGCGCCACGAGTGGGCAAGAACCTACGCCGAACACCGTCCCGGCACTTATGTAGTCGACAGCGGCGAGGAGGTCGTGGCGCACCTCGAGCGGCTCTACTCCGACGAGCTCGCCCTCACCGCCTAGCCTGACCAGATGGCGGTCTCGGTCGAAGAGGCCAGCGAGGCTTACCAGCGGGCGATGCGGCCGATCGCCTCGGGCGGCTCGGGCGTCTGCAGGGTCTGCTGGGGATTCATCAGTCCCGACTTCGACACCTGCTACCCGTGCGGCCATCAGCCGGACAACCTCGAAGCGGTCGTCCCGATCACCTACAGCGAGCACCTCGGCCAGATCCACCTGGCTCTGCGCAACTACAAGGACGGCGGCAGCGATCGCATCCGCCGCCATGCGGCGATCCGCCTCGCCGCGATCCTCTGGCGCTTCCTCGAGGCTCATGAGGAGTGCGTGGCCCGCGCCGCGAACGCGGAGCGCTTCGACACGGTGACGATCGTTCCGTCCAGCGATCCCGAGCGCGACCAGCACTCTGCCTTCGCCCAGCTGACCGGCTGGGTCGGACCGACCAAGGCCCGGCTGCGCCGCATCCTCGAGCCGACCGGCGACGTGGAGCGCCGCGGCTATGCCGCGAACAGATTCAGGTCGACGGCCGATCTCTCCGGAGGCTCCGTGCTGCTGCTCGACGACACGTGGGTGACGGGCGGGCAGGCTCAGTCGGCCGCCCACGCTCTCCTCACGGCCGGTGCCCAGCGGGTGGCGCTGGTGGTGATCGGCCGCCACGTCCACCGCGACTACGAACCCGCGAAGGGAAGTGGCAAGACCTGCGGGGATCTCCTCGACGCGCTTCCCGAAGAGTTCAGCTGGGAGACCTGCGCGGTTCACGGCTGAGGCCGGGCTCCGAAGCCCGATCTCCCTTGCGGCTTTTCCGAACCCATGTCGGGGCGGTTTCCACGATGGCGGTTGCCTGCGCCGGTGACAGGCTGGAACTGTCCTGGAATTCAAGCCGTCGGGAGGCGTGCAGGCAGTGGACTCATGGCTCTACAGATTCTTCGCACTCGCTCTGATCGTGGCGGGAGTCGCGCTGGCCGTGCCGGCTTTCGCGGTTCACCATCCCGCCGAAGGTGTGTACGTCGGAGACCTCTCACCGGGGGACGACGGCCCGGCTCCCCACGAATGCGGGAGCAAAGACAACCCTTGTGACAGCTTGGCTCACGGCGTCGCCCATTCCGGCACCGGTGAGACGCTGCTGCTCGCCAACGGTGTGTTGCACGAACCGCCGTTGACGATCGAGAAGAACCTGACCATCGAAGGCGCCCGCGGGCCGGTGAAGAGTGTGTTGAAACCGGCGGCCGACGTCGAACCCGGCAGCGCCTGGTTCGTCGTCGCGCCCGGGGCGAGCGTCGAGTGGAAGATGGTCACCTTCGAGGGCGCCGGGCGGCAGGTGCCCGAGGCGCTGCGCTTCGAAGGCTCGGGCACGGTGGCCGAGTCGACCTTCAAGAAACTGCGGGCGAGCGGCGGCAACGGAATCGCGGTCGCCGTGCTCGCCGGCGGCGTCACCGTCTACAAGTCCGAGTTCTCCGAGGTGGGGCGGACCGCGGTCCTGCTTTCCGGCCCCGGCCCCGAGAGCTCGGTGCTGGGAAGCCGCCTCAACGGCAGCGGAGCGGGCGAGGAATACGGAGTGGTGGTACGCGACGGCGCGCAGGCGTCGATCCTCAACAGCACGATCGGCGAGTACGCCGGCGGCGGGGAAGGGGTGCGGTCGGCGGCCGTCTCCCTCCGCGGCGCGCCGGCCGGGACCGAAGCCCGGATTCTCGCCGGCGACCTGCGCCGCAACACGGTCGGCCTCGACGTCGACGGCACCTCCGGGGAGGCGGACGTGGCCGCGCAGGCCAGCGCCTTCGTCGGCAACGGCACGGGCATCTCCGCCGAAGGCGCTTCCGTCCTCGCCGCTGACAACTGGTGGGGATGCAACGAGGGCCCCGGCGCCCCGGGCTGCGACTCCGTGGCGGGGTCCGTCGAGACCCCCACCTGGCTGACGCTTGCCCTGGAAGCCTCGCCCGGCAGCGCCCCGGTCGGCGGCACGATCGCCCTCACGGCGAGGCTGACCCGCAACTCCGCGGGCCAGCAGGTCGATGTTCCCTCCCTCGAAGTGGTGGAAGAGCTGGAGTCCGGCCGGCCCCACGAGGAGGGCGTCGGGGCCACCGGATTTGCCGACGGCACCGCGATCAGCTTCGCCGCCGAGGGCGGCTATCTCGCCTCACCGGTAACGACCGCAGCCGGCGCGGCGACCACCACCCTGACCGTGGTCGGGCCGCCCGGGACGGCGAGCGCCCGCGCGTCTCTAGATGCCGCGAGCGCCACCGCCCAGGTCACGGTCGAGCGGGAGGTCCGCGAAGGCGGCGCGACCGCTGCTCCGGCCCCTCCGGCGGCCGCCGGCCCGACTTCCGGCAACGACCGCCTGTACGGCACCCCCGAGCGCGATTCGATCGGCGCCCTTGCCGGGAACGACCTGCTCGTCGGCCGGGGCGGCGACGACCGCCTGAACGGCGGACGCGGCCGCGACGCCATCTACGGCGGCGTCGGCGACGACCTGCTGCTGGGCGGCCTGGACGACGACGTCCTCAACGGCGGACCGGGCAGCGACGTGCTCAAAGGCGGGGACGGCGCTGACGTGCTCACCGGCGGGCGCGGGCGCGACGTGCTGCTCGGCGGCGCCGGCGACGACCGCCTGCGGGCCGCGGACGGAGAGCCCGGAGACACGGCCGGCTGCGGTCCCGGATTCGACCTCGCCGTCGCCGACCGAGGCGACGCGATCGGCAGAACTTGCGAGCGGACCTTGGTCCGCTCGAATACCCGCTCATCACGCGCGGGCCATGCAGAAACGAACCAACACGAATAGGAAAGGACCGAAGATGTCCAACTTCAACAACAAAGACATCCATCACGTGCACGCCCGCGCGTTCGCCATTCTCCTCGGCGTCATGCTGGGCCTCCTGGCCCTGGCCGCCCCGGCCTCCGCGGCGGAGGAAGAGGCTCCACCCACCAACCTCTCCTTCCCGGCGATATGGTCGGAGGGGATCGCCCTGGCGGCACCGTACACCGAACCGCCCACCTACACCGGGGCCTTCACCGAACTGGGAGGCGTCAAGTGGTACCACCAGAAGGACGAAGGTAACGTCTGGCAGGCGGACACGCTCGACGCAGCCGCCGAAGGCATCGAAGGCGTCGACGTCAGCACCGTCGACTGGGGCGACAACCTCGAGGCGAAATCCTGGAACGTCGGCCAGCAGGTGCGGGTCGAGACGGTCCTCTACAAAGCCCTGAGCGACCCGGAGATCGCGGCTGCCCTCGGCGGGGAAACGATGACCGCCTACTCGATGGAACAGACCAATCCGCCGACCAAAGGGCCGGAAGAGATGTGGGGCAACGACGAATCCACCTTTGAGAGCCCCGAAGCCACCGTGTACTCGGGCTGCGCCGTGCTGACGATCCAGCGCCTGCGGATCAGCCGCGACGACCCGGCGGTCTCGCTGCTCAAATGGGACTCCCCCTCCGCGCAGTGGACCGGCAGCGAACTCGTCGCCCCGCCGCTCTTCAAAGGCGGAGTGTGGGAAGGCGGCGAGGGCACCGGCGGCTACTCGGCCGAGATCAACATCAAGGGCGCCACGATCTACGGCTACAACTGGGGCACCGCCGGGATCGAACAGGGCCACTACAGGCTGACCTTCAGCCTCGACCCGAACTGTCCGGTCGGCGAACTGAACACCTTCATCACCAGCGACACCACCGTCGCGGTGAGCGAAGAGGAGAGCGCGCTGGCGCTGGCCGGCCCGGTCACCGCGGCGGAGCCCGAAATGGGCGGCGGCGAAGGGCGTGTCGACGGAGCCAACAACCTCACCTACATCGACGTGCAGATCGGCGAACCGACCTACTCGCCCTACGTACCGCCCACCGAAGAGGAAGGCACCACCGCAGGAGCGACCAACCAGGCTCCCGCCGCAGCACCCGTCAAAGCCCGCCAGCGCACCCGCATGCGGGTCACCCTGCGGGCGCGGCAGAGCCAGGTGACGGCCGGTGAGAACGCAGTGCTCGAAGGCACCGCCGCTCCGGCGCGCAACGGCGCCCGGGTCACCCTGCAGCGACGCAGCCGGACCCGTTCGGGGAAGGTCGTCTTCCTGAACGTGAAGAGCGTGCGACTGCGCAAGCACACCGAGGACCAGTCACGGTTCGTCTTCCGTGTGCGTACGCGTAACACGGCGACCTACCGCGCGCTCGTGCCCGCCAACGGCGACTACCTGAAGAGCACGAGTGCTCCGGTGCGGGTGCAGGTTGGCCCGTAAGGGGTCGAAATCCGAGTCGTCCGCAGCCGCCGGGAGCAGATCAGCTCCCGGCGGCTTTCGCCGGCGATGTCTCCGATCTGGGCGTCAGGGGTGGCGGCGATGAAACGCGCCGCCGCCCTGCAGCCCCTCTCACGCGAGCACCTCGGCGCCCTCCTGGCCGCAAAGAAGCTGACCGAGGCCGACGACCTCGAGGCGGCGAGGGCCGCCTTCCTGGGGTTCTGGGAGGAGGACGGCCGCCGTCACTTCCGGATCGAGGAGGAGGTCCTGCTGCCGGCCTGGTCGCTGCACGCCGAGATCGACGAGGCCGGGGTGAGGCGAATGCTCGACGAGCACCTGGCGATCAGGCGGGAGGCGCTGCGGCTGGCGGGCGGGGAGGGGTCGCTGGAGCAGGTGCGCTCGCTGGGCGCGCTGCTCCACGATCACGTGCGCTTCGAGGAGCGCGAGCTCTTTCCCGCGATCGAAGCTGCCCTCGACATCGAGATTCTTGACCAACTGGGTAAGGCGATCGAGGCGGCGGAGGCGGATCAGCCACCTGCTTGACAGCTTGCGCACCAGGTGAAACGTTGCAAGGAAAGGAGGCGAGGCATGGAGTCAGGAAATCAGGACCAGAATGACATGAGCCACCGGATCGACAGGTGGATCATGCGGATCCTCGGCTTCGCCATCCTGCTCGCGCTGGTGGCGGTCGTGTCCTACTACGCCGCCAAGCAGGGCGAAGACGCGTCCACGCCTGCCGCGGCCACCGCCGCTGCGGCAGCGCCCGCGGGCTCGGCCTCCTACAAACCGGAGGAGGACCTCACGGCTCTCGCCGACGTGAAGGTGCCCGGGTCCGAGCAGTTCAAGCGGGCCGACCCGACGCTGCCCCCCGTACCGCCGGGAGCGGTGAAGAGGTTCAAAATCGACGTCTACGAGCACGTCACCAAGGTCTCCGACGACTTTCCGCCGACCCGTGTCTGGTCCTACGCCGTCAACGGAGAGTTCAACCGGGGCAACGTGGTCTCGGCGCCGAAGGTCGTCGAACAGGGCGACCGCGTCGAGATGACGCTGTTCAACGGCAGCAGCGAGGCGATGCAGGTGAGGGTCCCGCACTCCATCGACTTCCACTCCTCCGAGCTCAATCCCGAGACCGCGTTCAGGACGATCGCCCCGGGGGAGAAGACGACCCTGAAGTTCACCGCCAAGCACCCCGGCGTGTTCATGTACCACTGCGCGACGCAGCCGGTCCTGCAGCACACCGGCTCCGGCATGGTGGGGATGATGATCGTCAAGCCGCGGAACCTTCCCGCGGCCGACCACGAGTTCTGGATCAACCAGCAGGAGTACTACATCGGGGAGCCCGGCGGCGACGGCGACCTGCAGAAGATGGAGGACAAAGAACCGGACGTCATCGCTTTCAACGGCTATGCCGCCCAGTACCAGAAGGCCCCTGTCGAGGTGGGGCGGGGCGAGCGGGTGAGGGTGTACCTCCTGAACTCCGGTCCTTCGATCTG
>DASUQZ010000140.1:0-10525 GCA_036280335.1 Solirubrobacterales bacterium | reverse complement strand
AGTCGACGAGCCGGTCCAGCAGCCCGAGCAGCTGCTCCACGTCGGCGAGGTGCAGACCGCTGGTCGGCTCGTCGAGGACGTAGACGTCGCCCTTCTCCCCCATCTGCGCGGCGAGCTTGAGCCGCTGGCGCTCACCGCCGGAGAGCGTGCTCAGCGGCTGTCCCAGGGTGAGGTACCCCAGCCCGACGTCCGCGAGCCGGTCGAGGACCTTGTGCGCCGCGGGGTTCTTCGCCTCGCCCGACCCGAAGAACTGCTCCGCCTCCGCGACCGACAGGTCGAGGACGTCGGCGATGTTGCGGCCGGCGAGCTCGTACTCGAGCACCTCCGCCTTGAACCGCCTGCCGCCGCACTCCTCGCACGGCGACTCGACGGTGGCCATGACGCCGAGCTCGGTGAAGATCACGCCCGCGCCGTTGCAGGTCGAGCAGGCGCCCTCGGAGTTCGACGAGAACAACGCCGGCTTGACCCCGTTGGCCTTGGCGAACGCCTTGCGGATCGGCTCGAGCACGCCGGTGTAGGTGGCCGGGTTGCTGCGCCGGGAACCCTTGATCGGTGCCTGGTCGATGATGACGACATCGTCGCGGTGGTCGAGCGAGCCGTGGATGAGCGAGCTCTTGCCCGAGCCGGCGACGCCGGTCACCACGGTGAGCACCCCCAGCGGGATGTCGACGTCGACGTCCTTGAGGTTGTGCGTCGTCGCGTGGCGGATGGGCAGGGTGCCCTGCGCGGAGCGCACCGACGGCTTGAGGCTGACCCGGGTGTCGAGGTGCTTCCCCGTGATGCCGGCGCTGGCGCGCAGCCCGTCGAGCGGCCCCTCGTAGACGATCTCGCCGCCCTGCGACCCGGCGCCGGGACCGAGGTCGACCACGTGGTCGGCGATGGCGATGGTCTCGGGCTTGTGCTCGACGACGAGGACGGTGTTGCCCTTGTCGCGCAGCTGCAGCAGCAGGTTGTTCATCCGCTGGATGTCGTGCGGGTGCAGGCCGATCGTCGGCTCGTCGAAGACGTAGGTGACGTCGGTGAGGGAGGAGCCGAGGTGGCGGATCATCTTCGTGCGCTGCGCCTCTCCCCCACTCAGCGTCGCGGCCGGCCGGTCGAGGGACAGGTAGCCCAGCCCGATCTCGATGAACGAGTCGAGCAGGTCCTGCAGCCCCTTGAGCAGTGGGGCCACCGACGGCTCGTCGAGCTCACGGACCCAGTCGGCCAGGTCGGTGATCTGCATCGCGCACAGGTCGGCGATGTTCCTGCCCCTGATCTTCGACGCCCGGGCCTCGGCGGTGAGCCGGGTCCCCTCGCAGTCGGGGCACTGCTGGAAGGTCACGGCACGCTCGACGAAGCGGCGTACGTGCGGCTGCATCGCCTCGGGGTCCTTGGAGAGCATCGACTTCTGGATCTGCGGGATGATCCCGTTGAAGGTGAGGTTGACGCCCTCGACCTTGATCTTGGTCGGCTCCGCGTACAGCATCGTCTCGAGCTGCTTCTTGGTGAACGACTTGATCGGCTTGTCCATGGGGAGCCCCATCCCCTCGAACAGCCGGCCGTACCAGCCGTCCATCGAGTAGCCCGGCACCGTGAGGGCGCCCTCGCGCAGCGACTTCTCCTCGTCGTAGAGGGCGGACCGGTCGATGTCGCTCACGTTGCCCATGCCCTCGCACCGCGGGCACATGCCGCCGAGGTAGACGACCTCGCGGACCACGAACTTCTCCGTCCGCCCGTCCGCCTTCTCGGTGCTCATGACGCCGCTGGCCTTGCGCGTGGGGATGTTGAAGGAGAATGCCTGCGGCGGGCCGACGTACGGCTTCCCCAGCCGGGAGAACAGGATCCGCAGCATCGCATTGGCGTCGGTGGCGGTGCCCACGGTCGACCGGGGGTTGGCGCCCATGCGCTCCTGGTCCACGATGATCGCCGTGGTCAGGCCTTCGAGGTGGTCCACGTCGGGACGGGCGAGGCTGGGCATGAAGCCCTGGAGGAACGCGCTGTAGGTCTCGTTGATGAGGCGCTGCGACTCCGCGGCGATGGTGGAGAACACCAGCGAGCTCTTGCCCGAGCCCGACACCCCGGTGAAGACCGACAGCCGGCGCTTGGGGAGCTCGACGGTGATGTTCTTGAGGTTGTTCTCGCGCGCCCCGACCACCCTGACTACGACGCCGCCCGCCGCGTCTGGAACGGCATGATCGACAAGCGCCCGCGCGCGATCGCGCGCTGCTTCGGCGCCCAGGACGTCGCCGCCGCGATCCGGCTCGCGACCGACCGCGGCTGGGAGCTCGCCGTCCGCGGCGGCGGGCACAACGTCGCCGGCACCGCGCTCGTCGACGACGGGCTGGTGATCGACCTCTCGCCGATGCGCGAGGTCCGGATGGGCGCCGGCACCGTCCACGTGCAGGGCGGCGCCACCTGGGCCGACGTCGATCGGGTCACCGCGCCGCTCGGCCTCGCCGCGCCGGGCGGCGTCGTCTCCGAGACCGGCGTCGCCGGGCTGGCCCTCAGCGGCGGCGTCTCCCACCAGCGCCGCCGCGACGGGATGACGATCGACAACCTGGTCGCCGCCGAGGTCGTGCTCGCCGACGGCCGCCGGGTGCGGGCGAGCGCCGACGAGCACCCGGACCTCTTCTGGGCGCTGCGCGGCGGCGGCGGCAACTTCGGCGTCGTCACCGCCTTCGAGCTGCGGGTGCACGAGCTCGGGCCGGAGCTGTTCGTCCTCAACATCGCCTACCCGCTCGAGGACGCGCGGCGGGTGCTGACCGCCTGGCGCGACGCCGTCGCCGGCGCCCCGGACGAGCTGACGACCGCGGGCTTCGTCTGGGCGCTACCGGATGTCGACGAGCTGCCCGAGGGGCTGCGCGGCCGCCCGCACGCGGGCGTGGTCGGCATCTGGGCTGGCGACCCGGGGGAGGGAGAGCGCGCCGTCGCGCCGCTGCGCGAGCTGGCCGACCCGCTGCTCGACGTGAGCGGGCCGATGGAGTACCTCGACCTGCAGAGCTCGCTGGACCCGTTCTTCCCGCGCGGCCGGCGCTACTACTGGAAGGCGCACTACCTCGACGGCTTCTCCGACGCCGCGATCGAGACGACGGCCGAGTGGTCGGGGCGCCGCCCCTCGAACGACACGCTGGTGATCGTCCGCCACTGCGGCGGCGCGATCTCCCGCGTCGGGGCCGCGGAGACGGCGTTCGGCGACCGCAGCTCGGAGTGGATGCTGAGCATCGACTCGACCTGGCACGACCCCGCCGACGACGAGGTCAACGTCGAGTACACGCGCGGGTTCTGGGAGGCGACCCTTCCCTACTCGGACGGCAAGACCTACTTCAACTTCCCCGGCCTGCTCGAGGAAGGGGAGGCGGCGGTGCGCTCCAGCTACGGCGAGAACTACGCCAGGCTGGCCCGGATCAAGGCGGCCTACGACCCGGAGAACCGCTTCCGGCTCAACCAGAACATCCCCCCGGCGGAGGAGTAGGGGGCGATCGGGGCTGGGGTACGGTGCGCTCGGTGCGCATCGCCACCTGGAACGTGAACTCGGTCAAGCAGCGGCTGCCGCGGCTGCTGCCCTGGCTGGACGAGCGCCGCCCGGACGTGGTCTGCCTGCAGGAGACGAAGCTGGCCGACGAGGCCTTCCTCGACCTGCTCCGGGACGAGCTGGCGGGCCGCGGCTACGAGATCGCTCTGCACGGCGAGGCTACCTGGAACGGCGTCGCGATCCTCTCCCGCGTCGGCCTCGACGACGTCGTGCCGGGGCTCGCCGGGGCGCCGGGGTTCCCGCACCCGGAGGCGCGGGCGGTGGCGGCGACCTGCGGCGGGGTCCGGGTCCTCTCGGTCTACGTGCCGAACGGGCGGGAGCCGGGCTCCGAGCACTACGAGTACAAGCTCAGGTGGCTTGCGGCGCTGCGCGAGGTCGTCGCCGCGGGCCCCGAGGCGACCGTCGTCTGCGGGGACGTCAACATCGCCCCGGCCGACGAGGACGTGTTCGACCCCGAGGCCTTCGTCGGCCAGACGCACGTGACCGCCCCCGAGCGCGAGGCGCTGGCGGCGCTGCAGGCGCTCGGCCTGCGCGACGTGGTCCGCGACCGCTGGCCGGGCGAGCGGATCTTCACCTACTGGGACTACCGGGCCGGGATGTTCCACCGCGACCTCGGGATGCGGATCGACCTGATCCTCGCCGCCGAGCCCGTCGCCGCGCGGGTGCGCGCCGCCTGGGTCGACCGCAAGGCGCGCAAAGGCAAAGGCCCGAGCGACCACGCGCCGGTGATCGTCGACCTCGACGAGGCCCCCGACGGGGACGTCGGCCCGGTCGTGCCGCCGCCGTCGGCCCGATCCGACGCCACCCGGTCCGAGTAGCGCCTTCACACTCCGAAACCCGAACCCGAAAAACCCGAAAAACCGAACTCTTACCCCCGCCTAGCAACACACTATAACCCACATGGGGCTTGTAACAAGGCCCGGTCCGTCTGTATAACCGCCCGCCGCAGGGCGGAACCAACGGATCGGAGTGGTGAATATGAGTGTGTTGTTTTCGGAGACCGGCAGCGAGGTAGTGATCGCCGGGGCGGGGCCGACGGGGCTGATGCTGGCGGGCGAGCTGGCCCTGGCGGGGGTCGAGGCCACCGTGCTGGAGCGGCGGCCCGAGCAGGTGCTGGTCGGCTCGCGGGCGGGCGGCCTGCACTCGCGGGGGATCGAGATCCTCGACCAGCGGGGGATCGCCGAGCGGTTCCTGGCGGAGGGGCAGGCGGTCCAGACCACGCGGTTCGCGGAAGCCGTCCTCGACATCGGCGACTTCCCCACCCGCCACCCCTACGGGCTCGGGCTCTGGCAGAACCACATCGAGCGGATCATGGCCGGGTGGGTCGGCGAGCTCGGCGTCGAGATCCACTACGGGCACGAGGTGGCCGGCTTCGCGCAGGACGGCGGCGGCGTCGAGGTCGAGCTGGCCGACGGGCGCACGCTGCGGGCGCGATACCTCGTCGGCTGCGACGGGGGTCGCAGCGCGATCCGCAAGGCCGCCGGGATCGGCTTCCCGGGCTGGGAGGCGACCACCAGCGCCCTGATCGCCGAGGCCGAGATGGCCGAGGAGCCCGAGTACGGCATCCGCCACGAGCCCTACGGGGTCAGCGGCCTCAGCCGGATGGGGGAGGACGGCCCGGTGCGGGTCCTCGTCACCGAGCGGGAGGTGGGCGGGGGTGACGAGCCCACCCTCGACGAGCTCCGCGAGGCGCTGGTCGCCGTCTACGGGACCGACTACGGCCTCCACGGCGCCACCTGGATCTCCAGGTTCACCGACACGACCCGGCAGGCCGCCGCCTACCGCGAGGGACGGGTGCTGCTGGCCGGGGACGCCGCCCACGTGCACTGGCCGGCCGGCGGGCAGGGGCTCCAGCACGGCACGTTCGACGCGGTCAACCTGGGCTGGAAGCTGGCGCAGGTGGTCAAGGGGACCTCACCCGAGAGCCTCCTCGACACCTACCAGGCCGAGCGGCACGGGCCCACCGCCCGCTCGCTGCGGATCACGATGGCGCAGGGGGCGCTGCAGCGCTCCGAGGCGCGCATCGCGGCCCTGCGCGAGACGCTCGGCGAGGTGATGGCGATGGACGAGCCGCGCCGGCACCTCGCCGCCTCGCTCGCCGGCCTCGACATCCGCTACGACCTGGGGGAGGGGCACCCGCTGCTCGGCCGCCGCATGCCCGACCTCGACCTCGTCACCGCCGAGGGCCCGCTCCGCGTCTACGCCCTGCTCCACCAGGGCCGGCCGGCGCTGCTCAACCTCGGCGAGCCCGGCGCGCTCGAGATCGCTCCCTGGGCCGACCGGGTCCGGCTGGTCGACGCCGAGTACGCCGGCGCCTGGGAGCTGCCGGTGCTCGGAGCGGTCCCCGCTCCCGCTGCCGTCTTGATCCGGCCGGACGGCCACGTCGCCTGGGTGGGGGAGGGGACGGACGCGGGGCTCGCCGACGCCCTCGCCACCTGGTTCGGTCCCGGTCAGGAGGGCGGTCGGAGCGCGTAGCGCAGCTCGACCATGCCGTTCTCGAAGGTGCTCGTCCCGGTCAGCTGCATCGCGCCGCTCGGGAGGGGGCGCTCGAAGAGCGGCTTGCCGCCTCCCAGGACGACCGGGACGACGGTGAGGTGCACCTCGTCGAGGAGCCCCTCCTCGGCGAACTGGGAGGCGATGCCGCCGCCGCCGACGATCCAGAGCACGCCGTCGCCGGCCGCGGCGGCCATCTCGCCGTGGAGCTCGCCGACCGACGCGTCGGCGACCCGCACGTCCACCCCCTCGCCCTCGGGCAGGCGCAGCCGGCGGGAGCTCAGCACCCAGAACGGCTTGCCCGGGTACGGCCAGCTGCCTCCGCCCGCCGCGTCGAGGTGGTCGAGGACCCACTCGTAGGTGGTCGAGCCGGCGACCAGCGCCGTGACGCTCTCGTAGAAGCCCTGGTAGGAGCCGCCCTCGCTCATCGGGCTGGGCTCGGCGGCCTCGCCCTCGAAGCTGCCCCGATAGCCGGTCAGCCAGTCGAGGTCGTCGTCGCTCGTCGCGATGTAGCCGTCCAGCGAGGCGGCGCAGTAGTAGACGGTCCTGGCCATGGCGCGAGCCTACAACCGGGCGGGGCGAGCCCGGTAATCGCGTTACATAGGGTTGCGGTCCGCAACTGGGTGGCCGGGAAGCGGTTGCGGGTAGAGCCGATGGAAGCAATGCGAACTCTCCGAAGAGCACTCCTCTGCGCGCTGGCGCTCGCCGCGGCGGCGGCACCTGCCGCCGGGGCCGCGATCCCGCCGCCCTACGCCGAAGGCGAACGGCCGAGCTTCGTCGTCGTCCAGACCGACGACCAGACGCTCGACAGCCTCTACGCGGCGCACCGCTCCTTCCCCGGCGCGCCGGCCACCCGGGCGATGCCGAGCACGCTCGACCTGATCGGCAAACGCGGGATGACCTTCAACCGCTACTACGTTCCCTACCCGCTCTGCTGCCCGTCGCGGGTGAGCCTGCTGACCGGGCGCTACTCCCACAACAACAACGTCCGCGGCAACAACCCGCCCAACGGCGGCTACACCGGCTTCTCGTTCCGCGGCGCGGCGAGCAACAACATCGCCACCTGGCTGCAGGGCGCCGGCTACCGCACCGTCCACGTCGGCAAGGTGATGAACGGCTACGGGCAGGCGCCGTTCAGCACCGGGCTCGAGGTCCCGCCCGGCTGGGAGGCCTGGTACGGCGTCGTCAACGAGGACCAGACCCACTACTACTACGGCTACCGGCTCAACGCCAACGGGCAGATCCTGGCCCCCTTCGGGGACTCCGGCAGCTGGGACACGCGCGAATACAGCGTCCGCGACGACCCGGGCTGCCCGACGGCGCCTCTGAACGGGCTGCCCTGCTACCACGTCACCGACAAGCTGACGGAGATCGCCGTCAACGAGATGCTGGCGACGCCGGCCGGGCACCCCTTCTACGTGCAGCTCGACTACACGGCGCCGCACGGGGACTTCCGCCGCCCCGCCGGCCCCGAGCCGGCGCCGCGGCACTACGACTGGTTCCGCGGCGCCCGCCTGCCCCACGGCGTCGGCGAGGGGCTGAAGGAGGGGAACGTCACCGACAAGCCCCACTTCATCCGCTCCGCGAGCTTCCTGACCCCCCGCGAGAAACGCGTCTACCGGGTCTACTGGCAGAAGCAGCTGGAGTCGCTGCGCTCGGTCGACGACGGGGTCAGGAGAGTGATCGAGACGCTCGGCTACCTCGGCCGGCTGCGCAACACCTACGTCATCTTCACCACCGACAACGGCTTCTTCTTCGGCGAGCACCGCCTGCTCGGGGGAAAGTTCCTCGCCTACGAGCCGGCCACCCACCTGCCGTTCCTGATCCGGGGGCCGGGGATCAGGCCGGGGACGAAGACCGGCGAGCTGGCCGCCAACATCGACGTCGCCCCGACCCTCCTCGATCTCGCCGACGTGGAGCCGACCAAGAGCATCGACGGGCGCTCGCTCGTTCCCTTCCTCGAAGACCCCGAAGCTCGGACCCGCCGGCCGATCCTCTTCGAGTCCTTCGTCGAGACCAACGACGTCGAGGCGAACGGGGCGCTGCGCTCCGGCGCCGGCCGCGGCGGCAACGAAGCCTCGGCCTCGCTGCTGGCGCCGCCGAAGGACTACGCCGGGATCCGCCTCGGCCCGTGGAAGTACATCGCCTGGCCGAGCGGCGAGAAGGAGATGTACAACATCAACCGCGACCCCCACGAGCTCAACTCGCTGCACCGGGTCCCGAACTTCTTCCCGATCCGCAACTTCCTGCACCGGGAAATGAAGCGGCTGATCGACTGCGTCGGCCGCGAGTGCCAGGAAGTCTCCCCGCCGTTCCCGCTGACCCGCAAGGAGGCGCAACGCCTGCGCGCCCAGAAACGCAAGGAACAGCGCGAAAAAGAGAAGGAACGGGAGGAAAAACGGAAAGAGCGGGGACGGCGCTAGGCGCGCTCCCGATGCGGGCCCTGCGCGCATGGACGGCCCGCCTCCTCGACGGGATCAGGAGCGGCGACGAGGCCGACATCGCCAGGGCGGTCGAGGACCTGAGCCGGTCGCGGCGCTACCTGGCGCCGCTCGCCCTCGCGGTGGGCGGCATCGCGATGCTGCTCGGCGGGGTGCGGCTGCTGTTCTCGAACTGGCGGCTGACGCTGATCCAGGTGCTGCCCGCCGTCTGGATCTGGCTGGCGATGTACGACCTGCGCGCGCATCTGCTCCACGACCGCGAGTTCCGGGAGTGGGAAGGCCTCCTGCTCGCCCTGCTGATCCTGGCGATCGCCGCGATCACGGTTGTCGCCTTCTTCTTCAACGCCGTCTTCGGCTTCGCCATCGCCCAGAAGGGCTCGCCGCGCGTACGCGTCGCGGTTGCCGAAGCGCGGCAGCGGCTGGCGCCGATCGTCGCCACGGGAGGAGCACTCGGGCTCGCGCTCGGCCTCGCCGCCCTGCTCGCGCCCCGCGCCGGCGACACCTGGTTCGCGGTCTCCCTCGGCACGACCGTCGGCCTGATGATGGTCGCCTACGTAGCGGTCCCCGCCCGCCTGATCGGCGTCGAGCCGAAGGCCTCCCGGCGCGACCGCCTCTCCGCCGGCGCCGTCGGCGGGCTGCTGGGGATCGCCCTCGCCACGCCCCCCTACATCCTCGGTCGCCTCGGCCTGCTGATGATCGGCGTGCCGATCCTGCGCATCCCCGGCTTCGCCGTCTTCCTCGTCGCGGCGACCCTGCAGGCGGGGACGACCAGCGCGGTGCGCGCCGTGAAACTCGGTGCCCGGCTGAACGCCTAGCTGCACGCCGGCTGGTCGAATTGCTGTTGCTTTGGGAACGCCCTGGTTCTATGGTCGGTCGTGCATTCCATTCAGCGAGTCGTCGGTCGGGACGCTGTCCTGCGAGCTTGAACCGCGATTCCACAGAAAGGGAGAGGCACATGGAGACCAGCAGCGCCGCCGGAAGAGACCGGCGCAGGGTGGAGGAAAGGCAGCCGACGGGATGGACCGTCTTCGCCGGCGTCCTTCTGTTCATCTTCGGTTCACTGGACGCCCTCTGGGGGCTGGCCGGGATCCTCAACGACGAGATCGTCCTCGTCGGCGGCGAGGGCGTGATCATCGCCGACGTCACCACCTGGGGCTGGATTCACTTCATCCTCGGCTCGATCGTCGCCGCCACCGGGCTCGGCCTCTTCGCCGGCGCCGAGTGGGCTCGCCTGACGGCGATCTTCCTCGTCACCGTCAACGTGGTTTCCCAGATCGTCTGGTTCCCCGCCGCGCCGCTGTGGTCGTTCCTGATGATCATCCTCGGCGCGACGATCATCTACCAGCTGACCGCCCGGTGGGAGGAATAGGACATGCTCCCGATTGCAGACATCAGCTTCGGGGAAGCGCTCCTGCTCATCCTCGAGGTCTTCCTCTTCGTCGCCTGGCTCTGGATCCTCTTCGCGATCATCTCCGACCTGTTCAACGATCACGAGACCTCCGGCTGGGGCAAGGCGGCCTGGGTCTTCTTCCTGCTCGTCCTGCCGTTCCTCGGGGCGCTGGTCTACCTGATCGCCCGCGGGGACGGGATGCGCCAGCGGACGATCAAAGCCCAGGAAGAGGCCAAAGGCCAGTTCGACTCCTACATCCGCCGGCAGGCCCACAGCTCTCCCGCTGACGAGCTGCACAAGCTGAGCGAGCTGAAGGCGAAGGGCGACCTCACGAGCGAGGAGTTCGAGCGCGCCAAGGCGAAGCTGCTGGACTGAGCGAGTCAGACCCAGGCCGGCGATGCTCGGCGCATGAGCGGCTCGGACCTGCTCACCTACGTCGGTCACGGCACGGTCCTGATCGACGTCGACGGGACGCGCCTGCTGACCGACCCGGTGCTGCGGAAGCGGATCGGGCCGCTCGTGCGCCAGGGCCCCGCGCCGGGGCCCGAGGTCGTCGAGGATCTCGACGCGGTGCTGATCTCGCACCTGCACCGCGATCACGCCGACCTCGGCTCGCTGCGGAAGCTCGGCCGCGAGGTGCCGATGCTGGTGCCGCCAGGGTCCCGGTCCTTCTTCGCCCGCCGGGGCTTC
>DASUQZ010000139.1:0-15139 GCA_036280335.1 Solirubrobacterales bacterium | reverse complement strand
GCTTCGGAGGTGATTTCGATCATCTCGTCCATCCCCTCCAGCTTCTTGCCGTCGACCTCGGTGATGATGTCGCCGCCGAGCCGCACTTCTTCACCGTCGATAGTGGCCGAGGTGTTGCCCGCCTTCAGCCCGGCCTTGTCGGCGGGGCCGTCGCTGACGACCGACTGCACCAGCACGCCGTGCTCGACCGGCAGGTTCAGCGCTTTCGCCAGGTCCGGCGTCACGGTACCGCCCTGGATGCCGATGTAGGCGTGGCGGACTTCCCCGGTCTCTTTCAGCTCCTCGAGCTCCTGGCGGATCGTGTCGATCGGGATCGCGAAGCCGATGCCGACGTTGCCGTTGCTGGTGCCGCCGGTGGCGATCTGGGCGTTGATCCCGATCACCTCGCCGCCGGCGTTGATCAGCGGCCCGCCGGAGTTGCCGGGGTTGATCGCCGCGTCGGTCTGGATCACCTTCGAGATCGCGAATCCGTTGGGCGCCTGGATCTGGCGCTGCAGAGCGGAGACGATGCCGCTGGTCACGGTCCGTTCGAGGCCGAAGGGGTTGCCGATCGCGACCACCGGATCACCGACTTCCAGCTCCCCGGAGCGGCCCAGCCGCAGCGGGTGCAGGACGTCCTCAGGCGCATCGACCTTGAGCAGGGCCAGGTCCATGCCGGGGTCGGTCCCGACCACCTCGGCCTCGAAGGTCTCCTCGGAGTCGCCGAGTTTGACGTTGACGTTTTCGGCCCCCTCGACCACGTGGTGGTTGGTGAGCATGTGGCCTTCCTTGTCGATCACGAAGCCCGACCCGGTCGCGGTGCCGCCGCCCCCTTCTTCCGGTTCCCCGAAGGGGTTGAAGCCTTCGACTTCCTGCTGTCCGATCTGCGCTTCGATGAAGCCGACCCCTGCCCCGTCCGCCTTGTAGATCTGGTTGACGAGGTTGCCGTTGCCCTCCTCCGCGCTCGCGTCGACCGCGTTCGTGAGCGGCGTTTCGACGGTGGTGGTGGTGGTGGTGCCGCCCTCGGACTGGATCCAACCTGCTGCGATCGCGATCCAGCCGAAGGCGGCGACAATCACCCCGCCAAGGAGAGCTGATGCAAAGGGATTTCGAAAGCTCTGCTTCATCTGACGCCAACCATGATGCACGCCGGCGCTGACCGGTTCCTAAACGCTCTTCAAAGATTTTCTAAATTCGCCGAGGCCAGTCGCTGCGTTAGTACCGGTGCTCGCCGGTGCCTTCCTCGGCCCCCGTCAGCTCCCTGACCTTGGCCTCGGGGTCGGCGACCGCCATCAGGGCGCTGCCGATCAGGACCGCGTCGACGCCGACGCGCTCGAGCTCCTCGAGCTCCCGGCGGGAGGAGATCCCGCTCTCGGCGACGACGGTCTTGCCGGCCGGCACGTCCGTCATCAGCTCGTAGGTGGTGGCGACGTCGACGCTCATGTCGTCGAGGTTGCGGTTGTTGATCCCGATCACCTCGGCGCCGGCCTCCAGCGCCCGCTCCAGCTCCTCGCCGTCGTGGACCTCGACCAGGCAGTCGAGGTCGATCGAGCGGGCCTCCTCACCCAGGGCGCGCAGCTCCTCGTCGCGGAGCGCGGCGACGATCAGGAGCACGGCGTCGGCGCCGTTCACCGCCGCCTCGTAGAGCTGGTAGGGATCGACGATGAAGTCCTTGCGGAGGATCGGCATCCCGCAGGCGGCGCGGGCGGCACGCAGGTCCGCCAGCGAGCCGCCGAAGTGGCGCTCGTCGGTGAGGACGGAGAGCGCGGCGGCGCCGCCGCGCTCGTAGGCCGATACCTGAGCCGCCACGTCGACCGTCTCCGCGGCGATCTGGCCGGCGCTCGGCGAGCGGCGCTTGAACTCGGCGATCAGCGAGAGGCCGGGGCGCACCAGCGCCTCGTTGAAGGGGCGATCCTCCCCGCGAGCGGAGAGGCGCGATTCCAGGTCGGCCTGCGAGAGCTCGCGACGACGCGCCTCCACTCCCTCCCGGGCCCCGGCGATGAGCTGGTCCATCATTCCCACTTGAGGCCCCAGAGCCTAGCCAGCGGGAGCGGCCGTTGCCTCGATCAGGCGCTCCAGCACGTTCGCTGCCGCGCCGGAGTCGATCGCCTCGCCGGCCTTGGCGACGCCCTGCTCGAGGTCCGGCGCCAGCCCGCCAACGTAGAGCGCCGCCGCCGCGTTGAGCACGACCAGGTCCCGGTGCGGCCCCGGCTCGCCGGCGAGGACGCGGCGCGAGACCGCGGCGTTCTCCTCCGGCGTGCCCCCGGCGACGCTCTCCAGGTCAGCCGGCGCGATCCCGAACTGGCTCGGCTCGACGAACCACTCGGCGGTGCGGCCGTCGGCGACCTCGATCACCCGCGTCCGCGCCGCGAGCGAGAGCTCGTCGAGGCCGTCCTCGGCGGAGACGACCAGCGCCCGCACGCTGCCGAGCCCGACCAGCGCCTCGGCGATCGTCTCCTGGTAGTGGCGGTCGGCCACCCCGAGCAGCTGACGGTTGGCGCCGGCCGGGTTGGTCAGCGGGCCGAGGAAGTTGAAGATCGTCCGCACGCCGAGCGCTTTGCGGGCCGGGACCACGTGTTTCATCGCCGCGTGGTGGCGGGGGGCGAACATGAACCCGAAGCCGACCTCGTCGATGCAGCGACCGACCTGCTCGGGCTCGAGCTCGATGTTGACGCCGAGCGCCTCGAGCAGGTCTGCCGAGCCGCACCTGCTCGTGTTGGAGCGGTTGCCGTGCTTGGCGATCGCGCAGCCGGCGCCGGCGGCGACGAGCGCCGCGGTGGTCGAGACGTTGAAGGTCGAGGGGCCGCCGCCGGTGCCGCAGGTGTCGACGAGGTCGTCGCGCTTGGTCGGCACCGGCGCCGCCAGGCCGCGCATCGTCCGCGCCAGCCCGACCAGCTCGGGGACCGTCTCCCCCTTCGCCCGCAGCGCGATCAGGAAGGCGCCGGTCTGGATCGGGTCGGTCCGACCCTCCATGATCTCGGTGAGCACCGCCGAGGCATGGTCGGCGGTGAGGTGATCGCCCGCGCAGACGGCGTCGATCGCGCGGCTGACTACGTCATTCGGCATCGATCAAATCCTCCCATGGAAACTTGTCCCCGCATACCGGGGACAACTTACGTTCGCTCCTCGAGGAAGTTGGCCAGCAGGTGCTTGCCCTGCGGGGTCAGGACCGACTCGGGGTGGAACTGGACTCCCTCAATCGGCAGCTCGCGGTGGCGCGCGCCCATCACCACGTCGCCCAGGCGCGAGGTCACCTCCAGCTCCTCCGGGAGCTCGGGATCGGCGACGAGCGAGTGGTAGCGGCCGGCGACCATCGGGCTCGGCAGGCCGGCGTAGATCGCCTTGCCGTCGTGCTCGATCTCGGCGTCCTTGCCGTGGATCGGCTCCCCCTGGACGACCCGCCCGCCGAAGGCCTCGACCATCGCCTGGTGCCCGAGGCAGACGCCCAGCACCGGCGTCCCGGCCTCGCCGAAGGCCCTGATCGCCTCGCCGGAGATGCCGGCCTCGGCCGGGGTGCAGGGGCCCGGCGAGACGACCAGGCGGTCCGGTTTGCGCTCCAGCAGCTCGGCCACGGTCGCCTTGTCGTTGCGCACCACTTCGACCTCCGCCCCGAGCTCGCCCAGGTACTGGACGAGGTTGTAGGTGAAGGAGTCGTAGTTGTCGATCACCAGCACGCGCACGCCGCTCACGCCCAGTCCGGCTGCTCGCAGGCGACCTCGACGGCCCGGAAGACCGCCCTCGCCTTGTTCACCGACTCGTTGTACTCGTAGGCGGGCTGGGCGTCGGCGACGGTGCCACCGCCGGCCTGCACGTGCAGCTGCCCGTCCTTGACGACGACGGTGCGGATGTGGATCGCGGTGTCGAGGTCGCCGTCCCAGGAGAGATAGCCGACGGCGCCGCCGTAGCCGCCGCGCTTCACCTTCTCGAGCTCGTCGATGATCTGCATCGCCCGCACCTTCGGCGCCCCCGAGAGCGTCCCGGCTGGGAGCGCCGAGCGCAGCACGTCCATCGCGCTGACGCCCTCGCGCAGCCTGCCTGAGACCTGGCTGACGATGTGGAGGACGTGCGAGTAGGTCTCGACGACCATCAGCTCGTCGACCTTGACGCTGCCGTACTCGCAGACCCGGCCGAGGTCGTTGCGGCCGAGGTCGACCAGCATCACGTGCTCGGCCCGCTCCTTCGGGTCGTTCATCAGCCTCTCGGCCTGCTGGCGGTCCTCGTCCTCGTTGCTGCCGCGGGGCTTGGTGCCGGCGATCGGCCTCGTCTCGACCCGGTTGCCGGTCACCTTCACCAGCGGCTCCGGGGAGGCGCCGGCGATCTGGAAGTCGCCGAACTCGAGGAAGTACATGTAGGGGGAGGGGTTGACCGCGCGCAGGCCGCGGTAGACCGAGAACGCCTCGACCGGCGCCGGGGCGGAGAAGCGCTGCGAGGGCACGACCTGGAAGGCGTCGCCGGCGTGGACGTACTCGACGATTCGCGCCACCGACGCTTCGAACTCCTCGCGGGTCACGTTGGACTCGAACCGCGGCGGCTCGACGACCGAGGGGCGCTCCGGCACCGGCACGGGGCCGCGCAGGCGCTCGCGCATCTCGGCGATTGTCGCGGCGGCGCGCTCGTAGGCCGCCTCGATGCTCCCCCCGTCCTCGACGAAGGCGCAGGCGAGGATCGTCAGCTCGTGGCGCAGGTGGTCGAAGACCAGCATCGCGTCGGTGATCATCAGCGCCATGTCGGGCAGGCCGAGCGGGTCCGGGTTCGGCTCCCCGAGCGGCTCCACGGTGCGCACCAGGTCGTAGCCGAAGAAGCCAACGGCGCCGCCGGCGAACGGCGGCAGCCCGGCGACCGGCGCCGCCCGGTACTCGCGCAGGCGCTCGGCAACGGCTCCGTAGGGATCCGGCGCCGGCTGCGAGCGCGCCGCCGGCTCGCCCGCCGCGGCCTCGGCACCGCTCCACTCGTACAGCGTGCCCTCGCTCCAGCGCAGCAGCGCCCGCGGCCGCAGGCCGACGAAGGAGTAGCGCCCCACCTGCCCCTGCTCCGCCGACTCGAGCAGGAAGCAGGGAGCCCCCTCCGGCTCCCCCGCGCGCAGCTTCAGGAAGGCGGAGACGGGGGTCTCGCAATCGTCGACGAAGCGGGCGCGGACGGGGATGACGTTCCCCTCGCGCGCCAACTCCCGCGCCTGCTCGAGGCTCGGCTCGAGCCGCAGTTCGGAGTCAGCCGCTACGTGCATTCAGCACTTCCATGACCTTCGCGTGCGAGACCCCGCGCGAGGCCAGCAGCACGCTCAGGTGGTAGAGGACGTCGGCGGCCTCTTCGGCGACCCGCTCGTCGGACTCCTCGCGGGCGGCGCGGACGACCTCCTCCGCCTCCTCCTCGACCTTCTCGCCGATCAGGGCCCGGTCGTCGAGCAGCTTCACGGTGTAGCTGCCGTCGGGCCGCTGCAGGGCGCGGTGCCGGATCGTCCGCTCCAGCGCCGGCAGCGCTTCGTAGGTGACCGGATTGGGCTCCCCCGGAGCGGGCGGCGCGTCCTTGCGCGGCGAGGCCGACCCCAGCACCTCGCGGTAGAAGCAGCTCCGCTCGCCGGTGTGGCAGGCCGGACCGGCGGGGTCGACGAGCGCCACCAGCGCGTCGCCGTCGCAGTCGTAGCGGAGCTGGCGCAGGTGCATGAAGTTGCCCGAGGTTTCGCCTTTCTTCCAGAGTTCGTCGCGGGAGCGGCTGTGGAAGTGGAGGTCGCCGGTCTCGAGCGTCGTTTCCAGGGACTGCGAGCTCATGTAGGCGAGCATCAGCACCTCGCCGCTGGCGAAGTCCTGGACGACGCACGGCACCAGGCCCTGCTGGTCGAATTCGATTTCGGCAAACATCCGAGGAATCGTAGTCGCCGCCCCGCTACTCGATGCCGAGCCGGTCGAGCAGGTCCTCGTCGCGGCGCCAGTTGCGGCGTACCCGGACCTGGAGATCGAGGTGGACGCGGGAGCCGAGCTCGCGCTCCAGGGAGCGGCGCGCGGCGGTGCCGATCTCGCCGATCTTCTTGCCGCCGCGGCCGATCAGGATGCCCTTCTGCGACTCGGTCTCGGCCCAGATCTCCGCCCGCACGGCGACCAGGCCGTCCTCGCGCGGCTCGACCTCCAGGACCGAGACCTCGACCGAGTGGGGGATCTCCTGCCGGGTGCGGTTCAGCACCTGCTCGCGGATCAGCTCCGCCAGGAGCAGGTCGCCGGGCTGGTCGCTGCTGTCCTCCGGCGGGTACATGTAGGGGCCCTCGGGGACGAGCTCGCCGAGGCGCTCGAGCAGCGGCTGCACCCCCTCGCCGGTCTTGGCGCTGATCGGGAACACCTCGTCGACTCCCTCCAGCTCCGCGGCGGCGGCCAGGACCGGCACCAGCTCGTTCGGCCCCAGCCGGTCGGCCTTGTTGACGGCGCAGATCACCGGCAGCTCGGCGCCGGCCCCGAGCAGCGCCCTGACGATGAAGCGATCGCCCGGCCCCACGCCCTCCTCGCCGTTGATCACGAAGAGGACGACGTCGGAGTCGGCGAGCTCGCGCTCGACCCGGCCCTGCATCCGCTCGGTGAGGACGTCGCGGGGGCGCTGCACCCCCGGCAGGTCGACGAGGACCAGCTGCCGCTCGGCCTCGAGATCGGTGGCGACGCCGCGGATCGCCCGGCGGGTCGTCTGCGGCCGGTTGGAGACGATCGCGACGTGGGAGCCGACGATCGCGTTGACCAGCGTCGACTTGCCGACGTTGGGCCGCCCGGCGAGGCCGACGAAGCCGGCGCGGCTCATCGCAGCCCCGCCAGCACGCTCGCCTGCAGCTCCAGCATCTCCCCCGCGTCGGTCTCGTGGTCGTAGCCGCAGAGGTGGAGGACGCCGTGGACGGCGGCTTCGGCGACGTCGGAGCAGTGCTCGGGGCAGATCGCCACGTCGCCGAGCTCGCGCGGCCCCGCCACCGGGTCGAGTTCGTCGATCGGGAAGGCGAGCACGTCGGTCGGCGCGTCCTTGCCGCGGTGCTCGCGATTGAGCGCGCGGATCCGCTCCGGGTCGACGACCTCGACGCCGAGGTGGCCTTCGTCCACGCCGCAGGCCTCCAGCGCAGCCGACACGGCGCTGCGCAGCTCGGGGGGAACGTCGCTGAGGTCGGCCGTCACGAACGCGGCGTCGGCCCGTGTTCGGCGCGCGCCTCCCGGTCGCGGGCGCCGTGTGCGTCGTAGGCGGCGACGATCCGCTGCACCAGCTTGTGGCGGACGACGTCCTCGCCGCCGAAGCGGACGAAGGAGATGTCTTTGACGTCGCTGAGGATGTCGCTGACGGCGATCAGGCCGGAGCGCTGGTCGGCGGGCAGGTCGATCTGCGTGACGTCGCCGGTCACCACCATCCGCGAGTTGAAGCCGAGCCGGGTGAGGAACATCTTCATCTGCTCGGGGCTGGTGTTCTGGGCCTCGTCGAGGATTACAAAAGAATCATTAAGCGTCCGGCCTCTCATAAAAGCCAGGGGCGCCACCTCGATCACGTTGCGCTCGAAGTAGCCGTTGACGCGGTCGGGGTCGAGCATGTCGAAGAGGGCGTCGAAGAGCGGCCGCAGGTAGGGGTCGACCTTGGCCTGGATGTCGCCGGGCAGGAAGCCGAGCCGCTCGCCGGCCTCGACCGCGGGCCGGGTGAGGATGATCCGCTGCACCTTGCGTTCGGTCAGCGCCGCGGCGGCCATCGCCACCGCGAGGAAGGTCTTGCCGGTGCCGGCGGGGCCGATCCCGAAGGTGATCGTGTGGCGGCGGATCGAGTCGACGTAGCGCTTCTGGTTGAGCGTCTTCGGCGCCACCTTGGTGTTGCGATGGCGCCAGACGACGTCCTCGAGGATCTCGGCCGGGCTCTCTTCGGCGTCGAGCGCCCCCGTGACCGCTTCGATCGTCCCCGGCGCCACTTCGATCCCCTGCTCGATCAGCTCGACCATCTCGTCGACCACGGTCGCCGCGGCGGCGACGTCGTCGGGCTCCCCCTCCAGGGTCAGGACGTTGCCGCGCAGGTGCAGATCGGCCTCCAGTTTGCCGCGCAGGGCGCGGAGCACGGTGTCCTCGGAGCCGGCCAGCTCGGCGGCGACGGTGTTGTCCAGGGTCAGCTGCCTGCGCGCCAACTCAGGCACCCAGCTCCTGCCGCACCGCGGCGCTCACCCGCTTGCCGTCGGCGCGCCCGCCGACCTTCGGCATCACCGCCGACATCACCTGACCCATCTGCTTCTGCTCGCTGGCGCCGGTCTCGGCGACCGCCGCCCGGACCAGCTCCGCCAGCTCCTCGTCGGAGAGCTGCTCGGGCAGGTAGCCCTCGATCAACTCCGCCTCGAAGCGCTCCGCGGCGGCCTGGTCGGCGCGGCCCGCCTTCTCGTAGGCCTCGGCCGCCTCGACCCGTTTCTTGCGCTCGCGCTGCAGGACCGCGATCTCGTCGCCCTTGCCGAGCTTCGCGTCCTGCTGGAGCACGTCGACGATCAGCCGCAGCGCCCCGGCACGCTCGCGGTCGCGCGCTTTCATCGCCGTCTTCACGTCTGCCTGTGCCTGCTCGAGAACGCTCATCGGCCTAAGGGTAGACGGCGGCGTCCGGGGTGACCGCGAGCCCCTTCGAGACGAGGTCGCGGATATCGGTGCTGACCAGCTGCCAGCCGGTCTTGCGAGCCGCGGCGACGTAGGCGGCGTCGTATGCGGTGAGTTCGTGCTCGGCAGCGACTTCGAGGGTGCCTTCGAAGAGGTCGGAGTCGAGCGTGAGGATACGGTCGCCGCACCGGCGCCTGAGGACTCGTCCCAGGGTCTGCGCCACATCAGGGCGGTGCCCTCGGGAACCGACGACGTTCGCCACCTCGTAGAGGGTGAGATCGATTGCGCCGACAGGGCCAGGCGGTTTGCGAATCAGGGTCTGGGCCGCCTCATACCAGCGGTTCCCTGGGGTCGCCGAATCGATCCACACCCCGGCATCGAGCAGCAGCATCAGTGGGATTCCCGGTCTTCTCTTACGAGCTGAGCGGCATCGACTCCGCCAAGATCGAGATCCAGGGAATCCAGCATCCGCCCTATTTCTTGGTCCTCTCGATCGGCCCTCGACGCCAGCTCACGCTCCACGAGGTGCTGGAGGAGCCCGCTGCGGGTCTTCCCGGTCTCCTTCGCACGGAGATCCAGGCGCTCCAGGAGCTTGTCGGGAATGGAGATCATTACCTTGGCCACGGGGTGAGTATATACGGTATTGCCAGCGGTGAGAGTGGGCATGGCGAGGACCCTGAGTCAGATCTCGACGTGCTCGATCTCGCCCAGCGGCATCTGCAGGAAGCGGGTGCCGCTCGCCCGGAACGACTCGACGTCGCCGGTGCAGAGGAAGTCGTAGCTCCCCTCCCCCTTGGACTCATGCGCCAGGCCCGAGCCCTCCAGCGTCCGCTGCACCGCCGCCGCCACCGCGTGACCGCCGCTGACCAGCCGCACGTCGCGGCCGAGGATGCGCTGCAGCATCGGCGCCACCAGCGGGTAGTGCGTGCAGCCGAGGATCAGGGTGTCGACGTCGGCCTCCTGCAGGGGCCGGCAGTAGGAGCGGGCCATCGTCATCGTGTCCTCGTCGAAGAGGAACCCCTCCTGGATGAAGGGAGCGAGGTCGGGGGCGGCGACCTCGATCACGTCGAGGCCGCGGCCGGCGGCTTCCAGCGCCCGCCGGTAGGCGCCGCTCTCGACCGTGTTCGGCGTCGCCAGCACGCCGACCCGGGCGTTGGCGGTGATCGCCGAGGCGATCTCGGCCTGCGGCTCGACCACCGGCACCACCTCCACCCCCCGCGCCGCGGCCACCTCGCGGGCCACGTCGGTTCCGACCGAGGTGGCCGTGTTGCAGGCGATCACCAGCAGCTTGGCGCCGCGGTCGAGCAGCAGCTCGGCGATCCGGGCGATCCGCTCGCGCAGCTGCCCGGGATCCTTGTCCCCGTAGGGGAACATCGCCGTGTCGCCGAGGTAGAGGAAATCCTCCTGCGGCAGCGAGACGAGGCACTCGTGGAGCACGGTGAGGCCGCCGACCCCGGAGTCGAACATGCCGACCGGCTGCGCCGGATCGAGTTGTGGAGCCGCGCCCGACAGAGCGTCAGGGCTTGACGGTCATGAAGAAGATCGCCACGACGACGATCAGCCCCGCGATCGGCCCCATGGTCCCGAGCCGGCGCGAGATCTCTTCGAATTCCTCGCTGAGGGTGTCGCCGTTCTTCAGGTCCCGTTCAGCCAGCTCCTGCGCCTTGCGCCCCTGCGGGCGGAAGTACGCGTGCTGCAGCCCGAGGAGAGCGATGATCGCGATGAATCCGACCGTGATCCAGCTCTCGCTGCCGTCCCAAGGCCCGTCGGTCATCAGGTAGATGCCGGCCAAGAGGACCACGATCATCCCCGGATTCACCAGATAGGTGTCGATTTTCCGCACTGCTTCGAAGAACGCCGGCGTCGACTGCGGATATTTCGGCATCAACGAGAAGATCAGCCCATATCCGAAGGTCGGTCCGAAGGCCAGCACCACGGCGAGGATGTGGATGAAGAGGCCGATGCTGTAGCCGGTGATCGTCGCCATCGCGGAAACCCTATATGTCACTTGCGACGGAGCAGGAGGGCGGCCCAGTCGCCGTCCTGACGACGGTCGTGCTCCGCGAGGCCCGTTGCGGCGAACACCGCGGCCACCTCGTCCTGCTCGGCCAGGAGCAGGCCCGAGCAGATCAGCGTCTGGGGAGCCTCCGTGAGCTGGCCGGCTACCGCCTTCAGGATGGGGGCGGTCATGTTGGCGACCACGGTGAGGGCTAGAGGGGGAAGCCGTTCCCGCAGGTTCATGCGCTCGAGCTGGAGCTCGACGCCGTTGGCTTCGGCGTTGGCTGCCGCTGCCTCGATCGCAGCCTGCTCGTGGTCGTAGCCGCGGACGGGACCCCATCCCAGCTTGGCCGCACCGATCGCAAGCACCCCGGAGCCGGTCCCGAGGTCGACCAGCTCTCCCCCGGCTTCACCGGCGTCCTCCAGCTCGCAGAGGAACTCCAGGCAGAGGCGGGTGGTCGGGTGGGCGCCGGTTCCGAAGGCCTGGCCGGGATCGACGACGACGTCGATCGCTCCTTCGCGGGGCGGCTCCCAGGACGGGCGCAGCCAGAGCTGCTCGGCGACCAGCAGCGGCTTGTGGAAGTCGCGCCAGCGGTCGGCCCAGTCGTCGGGCACCTCGGTCGCGCTGACCTCGACCCGGCCGCCGCCGATCGCGGCGTCGAGGTCTCCCAGCTCCGGAAGCTCCCCCTCGCCGCCGTAGATCGCGTACTCGACGTAGTCGGGGCCCCGCTCCTCCTCGACGCCGTTCGGCGCCAGCACCGTCAGCTCGGCCAGGACCAGGTCGGCCTGCTCCGGGGAGCAGCGGACCGCGAGCCTGATCAAGGACAGCCCATCAGCCGAAGGCCCTGCGCACGCGGCTGAAGAGGCCCTCGCCCCGTCGCGGCGCGAGGTTCTCGTCCTCGAGGCTCTCGTCGAGGCGCTCGGCGAGCTCGCGCTGCTCGTCGTTGAGGTTGGTCGGGACGACGACCTCGAAGATCACCCGCTGGTTGCCGCGGCGGCGGCTGTTGAGACGGGGAAGGCCGAGGCCGCGGAGCACCTCCTGGTGACCGGGCTGCGTCCCCGCCGCCACCTCGATCTCCTGCTCGCCCTCGAGCGTCGGCACCGTCACTGTCGTCCCCAGCATCGCCTCGGTGGCGGGGATCGACACGACGCTGATCAGGTCGCTGCCGTCGCGCTCGAAGCGCTCGTCCTCGGCGACGCGCACCTCGACGTAGAGGTCGCCCGCGGGCGCACCAGGGTCGCCGGCGTGGCCGGCGCCGGCGATCCGCATCCGCTGCCCGTCTTCGATCCCGGCCGGGACTTCGATCGAGCTGGTCCTGCTCTGGCGGGTGCGGCCGCCGCCTCCGCAGGCCTCGCAGGGCGTCTTCGGGACTTTGCCGGCGCCGCCGCAGGCGTCGCAGACGGTGCTGCGCACCATCTGCCCGAACGGCGTCCGCGTCACCGCCCGCAGCTCGCCGGCGCCGCCGCAGCGCTCGCAGGTGGAGATCGGCGTCCCCGGCTCCGCGCCGTTGCCGTTGCAGTGCTCGCAGGGGCCGACCACGTCGTAGGTGACCTCGCGCCGGGCGCCGGTGGCGACCTCGGCGAGCTCGACCTCCACCGCGACCGCCACGTCCCCCCCGGCCGCCGCCCCCCGGCCGCCGCCGAACCCGAAGCCGCCGCCGAAGATCGACTGGAAGATGTCGTCGATCGAGCCGAAGCCGGCGCCCGGGTCGAAGCCGCCGGAGCGCAGCCCCTCGTGGCCGTAGGCGTCGTAGGTGCGGCGGCGCTCCGGGTCGGAGAGGACCTCGTAGGCCTCGGCGGCCTCCTTGAACCTGTCCTCGGCGTCGGGCTCCTTGTTGACGTCGGGGTGCAGCTCCCGCGCCAGGCGGCGGAAGGACTTCTTGATCTCGGTCTCGCTTGCCTCCCGGCTGACGCCGAGGACCTCGTAGTAGTCGCGCGGCATCGGTTAGTCGGAGTAGACGGTCTCGAAGTAACGGGATAGCTCGCGCGCGGCGTGGCGGACCGAGGCGATCGCGGTGGCGTAGTCCATCCGCAGCGGCCCGACCACCCCGACCGCGCCGAGGTTGCGGTGGCCGAGGCCGTAGTTGGCGCCGATCACGCTCACCGAGCGCAGCTCCGGCTGGGGGTTCTCGCCGCCGATCCAGAAGAAGACCGAGCGCTCGTCGAGGCTGGAGCGCAGCATCCGCAGCACGTCGGCGCGCCGCTCCAGCGCCGTCATCAGCTCGTCGGCGCGGGGCAGGTCGGGGAGGTGCGCGTCGGAGAGGAGGCGCGAGGCGCCCTCGAGGTAGAGCTGCCCCCCGTCCTCGGTCACGAAGTCGGTGAAGGTGCTGCCGAGGGTGGCGACGAAGTCGGCCTCCACCCCGCTCAGCTCCGGGTCAGCGAGCCGGGTGGCGATCATCCGCGCCCCGACGCCGAGCCCCGAGAGGGACTCGTTCAGGTAGCTGGAGGCCCACTCGACGAGGCCGCCGTCGACCGGGCGGTCGAATTCGAAGACGCGGCGGATGACGTCGCCGGTGGAGGCGATCGCGATCACCACCACCTTGTTCGGCTGCAGGCGCAGCACCTCGACCCGGTGGATCGTCGCGGCGAGGCTCGGCTGCGGCGCCGTCGCCATCGCCACCAGGTCGGTGACCTGGGCCAGCGCCATCGTCGTCTCCCGCATCGCCTCGTCGACCTCGCGGCGCAGGCGCGAGAGCTCCAGCTCGGCGCTCGGCTCGGCCGGCACCAGGCCCGATTCGAGCATCGCGTCGACGTAGCGGCGGTAGCCGGCGTCGGTGGGAACGCGACCGGCGGAGGTGTGCGGATGGGTCAGGTAGCCGGCCGCCTCCAGCGCCGCCAGCTCCGCTCGCACGGTCGACGGGCCCCACTCGACCTGCGGCCGCTCCGCCACCTCCTTCGAGGGCACGGGACGTCCCGAGTCGAGGTAGGCCTCGACCACGAGGCGAAGGATCAGCTCCTGCCGCTCACTCAGCATGAGCTGGATTTTAGGAGGGGCGCAAACCGCCCCTCCGCTACAGCTCGATTTCCGCCTCGGCGTTCTTGATCAGCGTCGTCTCGCCCTGGGTGGCGACGGTGTCGATCACGACACGGTTGCCCTCGGCCGATTTGACGGTGCCGGTGACGACGATCTCCTGCTCGGGGACGCCCATCCCGCGCATCTGCACGGAGAGGCGCTTCAACGCCCGCGGGTCGCCTTCGGCCGCCGCCGCGTTGGCTTTCGCGACCAGGCCCATCGAGTAGAGGCCGTGGAGGATGTTGCGGGGGAGCCCGACCGCTTTGGCGAGCTCGTCGTCGATGTGGATCGGGTTGAAGTCACCCGATGCGCCCGCGTAGCGGTGCGGCAGGTACTTGTCCGGCGTGACCCGCAGCTCCGGGATCTGGTCGCCGACGTTCAAAGCCATTCTCAAACCCCCCTGACGATCAGCGTCCAGGTGCCGCGCGCGACCTGGGCGCCGTCTTGGTTGACGGAGTTGGTCTCGAAGACGTAGAAGCCCTTGCCGTCCCGCTCCTCGATCGAGAGGCACTTGGCCGTCGTGGTGATCTCGTCGCCCGAGCAGGCGGGCTCGTCCCAGACGAACTCCTGGCCGCCGTGTACCATCGCCGCGAAGTTCATCTCCACCTCGGGGTCGAGGATCGCCGGCCCGACGGCCGGGCTGCTGTAGACGACGGCGAACATCGGCGGCGCCACCACGTCGCGGAAGCCGGCCGCGCGGGCCGCCTCGACGTCGTGGTGGACCGGGTTGTCGATCCCCAGCGCGTTCGCGTACTCCTTGATCTTCTCCCGCCCCACCTGGTAGGTCGTGGCGGGCCATTCCTTGCCAACAGCATCAGTCTTTAGCGCCATGGCCGGGCACTCTAACTGGCCAGGCGGCCAGTCGGGCGGGTGGCGCCGCTACTCGTCGATCTCGAGCACCGCCAGGAAGGCCTCCTGGGGCACTTCGACCCGGCCCACGGCCTTCATCCGTTTCTTGCCCGCTTTCTGCTTCTTCAACAGCTTGTTCTTGCGGGTCACGTCGCCGCCGTAGAGCTTCGCGGTGACGTCCTTGCGCAGCGCCTTGACGGTCTCGCGGGCCAGGATGTTGGAGCCGACCGCGGCCTGGACGGGCACGTCGAACAGCTGACGCGGGATCGTCTTCTTCAGCCGCCCGACGAGGCGCTTGCCCTGGTCGTAGGCGAAGTCCCGGAAGACGATGATCGAGAGCGCGTCGACCTTTTCGCCGGCGAGGAGGATGTCGACTTTGACCAGGTCGGAGACCTGGTTGCCGATCGGCTCGTAGTCGAGCGAGGCGTAGCCGCGGGTCGAGGACTTCAGCTGGTCGAAGAAGTCGAGGACGATTTCCGCCAGCGGCAGGTCGTAGCGGATCTGCACCCGCTGCGGGCTGAGAAAGTGCATGTCGACGTGGGTGCCGCGGCGCTGCTGGCAGAGCTCCATCACCGCGCCGACCTGCTCTTTCGGGCAGATGATCGTGGCGCGGATGTAGGGCTCTTCGATCGTCTCGATCGTGCCCGGGTCGGGCAGCTCGGTGGGGCTGCGAACCTCGACCTCCTCGCCGTTGGTGAGGTGGACCGTGTAGCGGACGTTGGGAGTCGTGGCC
>DASUQZ010000138.1:0-2096 GCA_036280335.1 Solirubrobacterales bacterium | reverse complement strand
GGCGTAGAGGGCGCCGCAGTTGCCGCAGGCGCCGGCGGCGCCGGCCTGGTCGAGGCGCAGCAGCCGCTCGACCTCGGCCAGCTCGGCGTCGACCTGCTGCAGCTTCGCCGCCTGCCGGGTGAGGACGTCGAGGCGGAAGTGGTCGCGGACCGCCATCTCGTAGGCGACCCCGCCCAGGTCCCACTGCAGCTCGGCCAGCTGCGCCGCCAGCCGCTCGCGCTGCTGCTCGAGCTCCGCGATCGAGCGCTCGCCGCTCATTCGAGCGTCACCCCCCCGCTGCCGCCGCCGGGCGCCTTGTTGTCGGTCGGAGGCGGCTCCCCGGGGGTGGCGATTTCGTCGGGCAGCTTGGCGCTTTCCTCCGCGTATTCCTCGCCGGTCTTTTCCTGCAGGGCTTCGAGCTGGCTCTCGCTGGCGACCGGCGCGCTGCCGGTGTCGGCGCCGCCGCCCGCGACAACGCCCTTCTGCTTGCCGGCCTTGCCTCGGGAGTTCTTCTCGTCGGCTTTCCCATCGCCGTCGCCGCCGGTCTGCGCCTCCTCACCGCCGGAGCCGACTGACGATTCGGCGGCGCCGACCGTGATCACCTGGGGCGTCCCGGACGCCTCCTCGCCGCTGCCGGTGCCGCGGCCGATCAGGACGCCGATCAGCAGCATGATTCCCAGCACAGCGATTCCCCCCGCCGCGGCCAGGGGCGCGTAATCGCGCTGGGGCTTCTCCGGGGGCGGCGGCCCCACCGGGGCGACGGCGGACGGCGCACCGGCTCCGTTGGCGGGCGCCTCGGGCTCCTTCGTCGCGGTTGCTTTCGGGTCGAGGTGCTGCCGGAAGTCGACGCGGGGCTTGCCGCGCCGCTGGCCGCAGTTGAGGCAGTAGCGCTGGTCCTCGGCGAGGGCGGCGCCGCAGCTCGAGCAGGTCACCTCTCCACCCCCGGCAGGGTCGGGAACCAGGTCACCTCGACGTCGGCGCCGGTCGGATCGCCGATGAAGTAGATGTTGTACGGGAGCGGTTTCGGCTCTGGCTTGATCCTTTCGATCGCGCCGCGGCCGGCGGCGACGATCTCCTCGCCCCGCCGCGCGACCGCGTAGAGGAGGAGGCGCTCGTTCCTGCCGCCGCTCTCGTTTTCGACCTTGCCGCCGGCGACCACGCCGGAATGCGGATCGCCGTCGAGCTTCGGGTCGGTCGCCGTGAACTCCGGGATCTCGCCGCCGTACGGCGTCCCCCCCGCGCCCACCGTCACCTCGACCCGCTCCGGCTTCCCGGCGGCGAGCACCTGGTCGTGGACCCAGGTCGTCTCCTCGCCGGCCTCGACGTAGGGGGTCGAGGTCAGCGCCGGCTCGAGGCCCGGCAGGTCGTTGGAGTAGACGCTCTTGCCTTTGGCGTCGAGGACGTCGATCAGGATCGGGACGTCGACGAGATCCCGGTCGGACTGGTTGCGGACCTCGACGACGACGGCGCTCCCGTTGGCGTCGGTCAGCAACGTGGTCGAGACCACGTTCACGTCCTTGCTGCGCTTGCTGATCTTCAGGCCCTTTTCCTGGCGGACCGGGCCCAGTTCGGCGGCGATCGCGGCGCTCTTCTCCTGGGTCGATTCCCAGCAGCCGCTGGAGACCAGGGCAACGCCGGCCAGCGCCACCAGGGCCGGGTAGGCGCGCAGCGGCATCATCCGAACGCACCCCCGACGTACTCGCGGGTGCGCTGCTCGCGCGGCGAGCCGAAGATCTGCTCGGCCGGCCCGTACTCGACCAGCTCCCCCAGGTACATGAAGCCGACGTGGTCGGCGATCCGCAGCGCCTGCTGCATGTTGTGCGTGACGATCACCACCGCCACCTCCTCGCGCAGGCGCAGGATCAGGTCCTCGATCACCTGGGTCGAGCGCGGGTCGAGCGCCGAGCAGGGCTCGTCGAGGAGCAGCACCTCGGGCCGGGCGGCGAGGGCGCGGGCAATGCAGAGCCGCTGCTGCTGGCCGCCGGAGAGGCGCAGCGCCGGGTGTTCGAGGGTGGAGCCAACCTCGTCCCAGAGGCCGGCACGGAGGAGGGCGTCGGCGACCGGCTCCCGCAGCGACTCCCTGCGCGGCCGCCGCGATCCCTGTTCCCGCAGCGCGT
>DASUQZ010000137.1:0-2599 GCA_036280335.1 Solirubrobacterales bacterium | reverse complement strand
ACTCCTCCTCGATGACGCGGATCGAGCGCGGCGACGAGCGCAGATCGTCGAGCTCCTCCAGCGCCTCGACCGCGGCGGAGAAGCGCGACTCGAGGCACTCGTGGATCACCATCACCAGCCGCGCCTCCTCCCCGGTCCCCCGCTGGACGACGCTCTTGACCGAGATCTCGTGGTCGCCGAGCACGGTCGCGACCCGCGCCAGCACGCCCGGCTGGTCGGCGACCTCGAGGTGCAGGTAGAAGGAGGAGCTGACGTCCTCGACGATCGGCAGCTCGACCCGCGGCTCGTGGACCGGCGCGTCGCCGGCGAGGATCGAGACGACGTCGCCGAGCACGGCGGAGGCGGTCTGCAGGCCACCCGCCCCCGGCCCCGACATCGTCACCTCGGTGATCGCCGGCGCCTCGACCATCACCGCGTTGAAGGGCCCCTCGATCGGCGCCAGCGGGTGCCCCGGGTAGAGGAAGCAGGGGAAGACGCGGACGCTGATGCCGCCGTCGCGCCGTTCGGCGACGCCGAGCAGCTTCAGCGACAGGCCCAGCTCCTTCGCGTAGGCGAGGTCGTCGGGCTGGATCGCCTCGATCCCCTCGTAGGAGACCTCGGAGAGGGTGACCGGGGTGTGGAAGGCGAGGCGGGCGAGGATCGCCATCTTCGCCGCCGCGTCGGCGCCGCCGACGTCGTCGGAGGGATCGGCCTCGGCGTAGCCCAGCTCCTGCGCCCGCGCCAGCACCTCCTCGTAGCCGGCCCCGGTCGCCGCCATCTCGGTGAGGATGAAGTTGGTGGTGCCGTTGACGATCCCGAAGACCTTGCTGATCTCGGTGACGCCGAAGCTCTCCTGGATCGTCCGCACGATCGGGATCACCGCCGCGACCGCCGCCTCGAAGCGCAGCTGCACCCCCGCCTCGCGGGCGACGGCGAAGAGCTCGTCGCCGTGCTGGGCGAGCAGCTGCTTGTTGGCGGTGACGACCGGTTTGCCGGCCCGCAGCGCCCGCAGCACGTAGTCCCGCGCCGGGTCGGTCCCCCCCATCAGCTCGACGACCAGGTCGGAGCCCTCCAGGATCGAGTCGAAGTCCCCCTCGCCGCGGGTCAGCACCCCGCAGACCTCCGGGCGCCGCCCCGTCGCCGCCTCGACCGCGCCCGCCCGTTCGGCCAGCAGCCCGGCGAAGGCAGCGCCGACCGTGCCGCGTCCCAGCAGCCCGATGCGGACCGGTTTGGAGCCCTCGGAGGCCACGGCGCCTAGGCGTCCCTCGCCGTCAGGTCCTCGTAGGTCTCGCGGCGGACCACCACCCGCGCCTCGCCGTCGCGGCAGAAGACGACGGGCGGGCGGGGGATGCCGTTGTAGTTGTTCGCCATCGCGTAACCGTAGGCGCCCGTGGCGGGGGTGACGAGGACGTCGCCGACGGCGGGCTCGGCCAGCATCGTGTCGCGGACGACCACGTCGCCCGACTCGCAGTGCTTCCCCGCGACCGTCACCAGCGTGTCGGGCGCGGCGGCGGCGCGGTCGGCGATCAGCGCTTCGTAGCGGGAGCCGTAGAGCATCGGCCGCAGGTTGTCGGACATGCCGCCGTCTACGGCGACGTAGGTGCGCACGCCGGGGATCTCCTTGACGGTGCCGACGCGGTAGGCGGTGAGGCCGGCGTTGGCGACCAGCGAGCGGCCCGGCTCGACCAGGATTCGCACCCCCTCGCCGAAGACCCGCGCGACCCCCTCGACCTTGACGTCGACGTAGGAGTCGATCGAGGGCGGCTCGTCCTCGGCGGTGTAGGCGACGCCGAGCCCGCCGCCGACGTTGACGACCCGGCACCAGTCGCCGGCCAGCTCGCCCAGCGCCTGGATCGCCAGCGTGTAGGGCTCGAGCTCGAAGATCTGCGAGCCGATGTGGGCGTGCAGCCCGACCAGCTCCAGCTCGTCGGAGGCGAGCACCCGCTCGATCGCCTTCGCCGCCAGCCCGTCCTCGAGGCCGAAGCCGAACTTGGAGTCGAGCTGGCCGGTGGTGATGTAGTCGTGCGTCGAGGGCTTGATCCCCGGGGTGACCCGGAGCAGGACCCGCTGCGGTTCGTCGAGCAGCCGCTCGCAGCGCTCGATCTCGTCGAAGGAGTCGAGGATCAGGTGGCGGATCCCGGCGCGGGCGGCGAAGAGGATCTCCTCGTCGGACTTGTTGTTGCCGTGCATGTGGATGCGGTCGGGGTCGAAGCCGGCCGTCAGGGCCATGTGCAGCTCGCCGCCGGAGGCGACGTCGACCGAGAGCCCCTCCTCGGCGAAGAGCCGGTAGGCGGCGGTGCAGGGCAGCGACTTGCTGGCGAAGAGGACCTCGAAGTCGTCGGTGTGGCGCTCGAACGCCTCGCGGTAGGCGCGGGCGCGGGCGCGGATGTCATCCTCGGCGTAGAAGTAGGCCGGGGTGCCGTGCTCTTCGGCCAGCTCGACCACGTCGCAGCCGGCGACCTCCAGGTGCCCCTCCCCGTTGACGCGGCTCCCCTTCGGGAAGACCGCCGAGCCCGCGATCGGATCGCTCGCTACCGAGCCCGCCTGTCCGCTCTCCGCCATCGGACGGGCATTTTGACGATAACTATTCGCCGACGACGCCTTCGACGGTGCCGGCGGT
>DASUQZ010000136.1:0-11069 GCA_036280335.1 Solirubrobacterales bacterium | reverse complement strand
GAAATCCTCGAGGGCGGCGAACTGCTCTGGCTGAAAGAAAACAAACTCGTCGACAACTCGTTCTCGGCTCCCAGCGCCGACGGCTGCGGAGGATGGCTCTTCTCCTGGGCCGTCGACCCGCTCGTGAACTCGATCGTCGGCACCCCCTCGGCCGCGGGCAACAACACCGCGATCCTCGAAGGGGAAAACCAGCTGGCGAACGCGTCCGCCGTCAAAGCGAGCGAATAGCAAGCGATCCGCAGCAAGCAGTTCAAAGGCGCCCGCTCCGGCGGGCGCCTTTTTGTTGCCCATATCCGCAGGCCGGAGCGACCGTTTGCGGACGCGCCTCGCGCCCCGGCCTAGACGGCGGGCGCGAGAGATCCGATTCCCCAAGCGGATCCACACATATAGAGCGCGCCTCTCCTCCCCATGGTGATTTCCCCCAGAAGCGCTTGGCTATCGCCTGCTTCCGTTCACCGGAGAGACTCGCGCAGGCTAATCGATTGCGTCAATTGAATCAATCGTCAAAATTGATTAGAGCGGAGTGACACGACCCGCGCGTCCCCTCTAGGTCAGCGCGGGCTGTGCGCTGGGCAGGGAGCTGAGCACGCGATCGGCGACCGACTCCCCGGTCAGGCCGACCTCGGCGCGCAGCAGCGCCGGCTTGCCGTGGGTGACGTAGGAGTCGGGGAGGCCGACCCGCAGCACCCGCGCCCGCTCGGCCGGCGAGTCGGCGAAGGCATCCTCGAGGTGCTCGAGCACCGCCGAGCCGAAACCCCCGGGCAGGACGTTCTCCTCGATCGTCACCAGCAGGTCGTGCTCCCGCGCGAGGCACTCGGCCAGGTTCGCGTCGATCGGCTTCGCGAAGCGGGCATCGGCGACGGTTGCCTCGAGCCCGTGCTTGGCGAGGACGCCGGCAGCTTCCCGGGCGACGGTCACTCCATAGCCGTAGCCGAGCAGGGCCACCCGCTCGCCCTCGGCCAGCACCTCGCCCTTGCCGATCGGGATCAGCTCCGGCGCCGCCGGCATCTCGACCCCCTCGGCCGCCCCGCGCGGGTAGCGCAGCGCCGCCGGGCCGTCGTGGGCGATCGCGGTGTGCAGCATGTGGACGAGCATCGCCTCGTCGCGCGGCGCCATCACCACGACGTTGGGGATCGGCCGGAAGTAGGAGACGTCGAAGGCGCCGTGGTGCGTCGGACCGTCGTCGCCGACGAGGCCGGCCCGGTCCATCGCGAAGGTGACGTCGAGGTTCTGCAGGCAGACGTCGTGGACGATCTGGTCGAAGGCCCGCTGCAGGAAGGTCGAGTAGATCGCGCAGACCGGCTTCGCCCCCTGCAGCGCCATGCCGCAGGCGAGCAGGACCGCGTTCTGCTCGGCGATGCCGACGTCGTAGTACTGCTCGGGCACCTCGTCGGCGAGCTTCTGCAGCCCGGTCCCCCCCGCCATCGCGGCGGTGATCCCGATCACCCGCTCGTCGGCTTCGGCCTCGGCCACCATCGCCCCGGCGAAGACCTTCGTGTACTGGGGCGGCGCGCTCGCCTCCGGCGGCTTCTCGAGCAGCTCGATCCCCTCCGGGGAGTCGGTTTCGGTCACCGGGACCGGTTTCGGCTCGCTCGCCGCCGGCCGCCCTTCGACGATCGAGTTCGGCTTCGCCGCGTGCCACTCCTCCATCGACTCCAGGCCGCCTTCCTCGGCCGGCGCGAAGCCCTTGCCCTTGACGGTGTGGACGTGGACGACGACCGGGCGGTCGGCGTCGAAGGCCTCGGTCAGCGCTTCGCGCAGCGCGTGGACGTCGTGGCCATCGATCACGCCCATGTAGGCGAGGTCGAGCTCCTCGAAGAAGAGCCCGGGCGCCCAATAGGCCTTCAGCGCCGCCTTGATCTCCGGTCCGAGGCGCTCGATCCGCTCGCCCAGCCCGAGCGGCAGCTTCGTCAGCCTGTCCTCGACCCCCTCGCGGGCGTGCCAGAGGCGGGGGTTGAGGCGGATGCGGTTGAAGTAGCGGGAGAGGGCGCCGACGTTCGGCGAGATCGACATCCCGTTGTCGTTGAGGACGATCACGATCGGCGTCTGCATGCCGCCGGCCGCGTGCAGCGCCTCGTAAGCGACGCCGCCGGTGAGGGCGCCGTCGCCGATCACCGCGGCGACCTTGCCGTCGGGACCGACGCCTTTGCGCATCGCCTCCTTCAGCCCGACCGCGTAGCCGATCGAGGTCGAGGCGTGGCCGGCGCCCATGATGTCGTGCTCGGACTCGAACACAGAGCAGAACGGGGCCAGGCCGTCGTACTGGCGGATCGTCGGCAGCTGCTCGCGGCGGCCGGTGAGGATCTTGTGCGGGTAGGCCTGGTGGCCGACGTCCCAGAGGACCTTGTCGCGGGGGGAGTCGAGCAGGCTGTGCAGGGCGACGGCGAGCTCGCAGGTGCCGAGGTTGGCGCCGAAGTGGCCGCCGATCTCGCCGATCGTGTCGATGATGTAGGTGCGCATCTCCTGCGCGACCTGCTGCAGCTGCCGGTCGTCGAGGCCGTGCAGGTCCTGCGGGCTGTCGATGCCCGGCAGAAGCGGCTCTCTTATCTCGTTCTCGGTGCCCTGGGTGGGGGGCTTTTCGCTCATTCGTTCCTCGTGAAGATGTAGTCGGCCACGCGCCTCAGGTCGTCGGTGTCGCCGCTTGCCTCGGCCAGCGCCGCCGTCGCCTTGGCGTGGGACTCGGCGGCCAGCTCGCGGGCCCGCTCGAGCCCGAAAAGGCTGACGTAGGTGAGTTTGCCATGTCTCTCGTCGCTTCCATGTGGCTTGCCGAGCTGCTCGTCTGACTCGGTCACGTCGAGGATGTCGTCGACGATCTGGAACAGCACGCCCAGCTCCTCGGCGAAACGGCGGTAGGGCATTGTCTCAGGTTCGGACGATCCTTCGAGCAGGAGGACGACGCCGACGCTGGCGGCGATCAGCCGGCCGGTCTTCAGCCCGTGCAGAGCGCGCAGGTCCTCGGCGTCGGCGATCGCGCCGATCACGTCCACGTACTGGCCGCCGACCATGCCGTCGACGCCGGTCGCGCCGGCGAGATCGCGCAGGGCCGCCAGGACCCGCGCCGGGTCCCCCGGCTGCTCGCAGAAGATGCGCACGGCCTCGGCGAAGAGGCCGTCGCCGGCGAGGATCGCGACGTCCTCCCCGAACTTCACGTGCGAGGTCGGCTGGCCGCGGCGCAGTTCGTCGTCGTCCATCGCCGGGAGGTCGTCGTGGATCAGCGAGTAGGTGTGGATCAGCTCGATCGCGCAGGCGACCGGCAGGAACCGCCGCGGCTCGGCACCGAGCGCCCGGGCGGTGGCGAGGGCCAGCACGGGGCGCACCCGCTTGCCGCCGGCGAGGAGCGAGTAGCGCATCGCCTTCTCCAGGCCGGCGGTGGAGGCCGTGGTGGAGAACTTCAGCTCCGCGAGGGCGTCGTCGACGAGCCCCCGCAGGTCCTCGGGGTAGCTCACTCAGCGCTCGCCTGTTGCCGTGCCTCGCGGTTGGCCTCCTCGACCGCCTCGGCGGAGAGGTCGGCGGCCTCGGCCGCGAGCTGCGCCGCCGTCTCGTCGCCGACCTCCTCGCTCTCCAGCTGCGAGGTGATCTGGCGCAGGCGCTCGCTGATCTCCCGGAGGCGGACGCTCATCTGGTCGGCTCCCGCTCGCGCAGGACCGCGCCGAGGATGCCGTTGACGAACTTCGGTGCATCGGCCCCGCAGTACTCCTTGGCGATCTCGACCGCCTCGTCGATCGCCACCTCGGCCGGGGTGTCCATGAATTCCATCTCGAAGAGGGCGGTCCGCATCACGTTCATGTCGAGGGGGGCGATCCGGTCGACGGTCCAGCCCCTCGCGTGGGCGCCGATGATGTCATCGAGCTCTTCGCGATGGGCGTCGACCCCCGCGGCGATCTCCCGCGTCAGCGGGCGCGCGTCTCCCAGCAGCTCCTCCAGCGGCCGCCCGGTGACGTCCCGCTGGTAGTTGGCGAATACGGCGTCGCGCCGCTGGTCGGACCTGCGCATGACCTCATTCTTTCAGCGTGACGGCGCCGGCTCAGGCGCGGGAGATGTACTCGCCGCTGCGGGTGTCGACCCGGACCGTTTCGCCCTCCTCGATGAAGAGCGGCACCTGCACGACGACGCCGGACTCCAGGGTGGCGGGCTTGTTGCCGCCGCCCGAGGCGGTGTCGCCTTTGAGGCCCGGGTCGGTCTGGGTGACCTTCATCTCGATCGCGCTCGGCACCTGCACGTCGCTGGGCCGCTCGTCGACGAAGAGCACGTCGACCTCGTCGTTCGCGAGCACCCATTTCATCGCGTCCCCCAGCGAGTCTTTGGGGATTTCGATCTGGTCGTAGTCCTGCGAATCCATGAAGACGGCGCTCTCGCCCGAGTCGTAGAGGTACTGCATCTTTTTCGATTCGGTGCGGACCGGGCGGAACTTCTCCCCGGCCCTGAAGGTTTTGTCGATCACCGACCCGTCCTCGATCCGCCGCAGCTTCGTCCGCACGAAGGCGCCGCCCTTGCCCGGCTTGACGTGCTGGAACTCGAGGATTTTCCAGATCTTCCCGTCGATCTCGATGTGGGTGCCGTTCTTGAACTGATTCGTCGAAATAGTCACGGCGGCAAATCCTAGATGGTGCCCCTACGGCGCCGCCGTGAGGCGGCGGATCGCCTCCTCGGGGTCGCGGAAGACCTCGCCGCGGCTGAATTTGCCGTCGCTGAGGTCCCAGATCCAGGCGACCGGCATGTCGCGGATGCCGAGCTCGCGGCTGCGGGCGTAGGCCCTGCCCCGCACCAGCAGGGAGCGGCCGTGGCGCTCGACCACCTTGGGGGTGATCAGCAGCTCGTCCCAGGCGCGCTCGACGTCGCCCAGGTATTCCTGGAGGCCCTCGGGGCCGACGTAGGGGGCGTCGCGGCCGATCTGCTCCGCGGTTCCGATCGGGAAGAAGCCGAGGCGCTCGTCGCAGAGCTCGGTGATCGCCTCGGGGTCCCGGCAGTTGAAGGCGCCGTAGAGCCGCTCCACCCTCTCTTGGTCCTCCCCGGGGGCCGGCTCCGCGTCGGCGGTGCCGGGGCCGATCGCGATGATCGCGGCGTCGTCGTCCATCTCCCCGCCGGTGAACTCGTGCAGGGCCCCCTCGAGCCGCTGGGCGGCGAGTGCCGGGCTGGTGATGCCGACCAGCTCCGCACGCAGGCGCTCCTCGCCGAACCGCTCCTCGCCGGCGGCTGCCTCCGTGATCCCGTCGGTGATGACGACCAGCTGCTGGCCCGAGTCGACGGCGGTCGCCTCCACCCTCCACTCCTCGTCGGAGAAGGCGCCGAGAACCGGCGCCGGGGTCCCCGCCTCCCGCACCGACTCGCCGTCGACCAGCAGCGGCGGCGGATGCCCGGCGACGGCGAGGCGGACGGGCTGGGCCGGGTCTTCGGCGATCGCCATCGCGGCGACGCTGCAGAGGGCGGTGCCGCGGCCCAGCAGCTCGCGGTTGAGGGTTCGCAGAGCGGTCACCGGATCGCCGGTCAGCGCGGCCGCGGTACGCAGCGTGTAGCGGGCGTGGGCGGTGACGGCGGCGGCCTGGGCGCCGCGGCCGGTGACGTCGCCGATCACGACCATCCAGCCGCCGGCGATCCGGAAGGCGTCGTAGAAATCGCCGCCGATCTCGTTCTCGGCGCCGGCCGGCCGGTACATCGCCGCCACCGACCAGCCGGGGATGTGCGGCAGCGGCGGCGGCAGCAGGCCCCGCTGCAGGGTCGCGGCGATCTCAGCGCGTTCGCGGTCGCTGCGCTCGAGCTCGGAGAAGAGGCCGGCGTTGTCGAGCGCGAGGGCGACGCGGCCGGCGACGACGCCGGCGAAGCGGAGGTCCCCGGAGCGGAAGCGGCGGCCCGAGGTTCCGACCCCGACGGTCAGCATGCCGGTCGGCCTGCCGCGGGCGCGCAGCTCGACGGTGACGCCGGAGCGGATCCTCAGGCTGCGCAGGAAGTTGAAGTCCTCCTCGTCCTCGGCGACCTCGCGCAGGTCCTCGTCGGAGACGTATTCGAAGAAGCGGGGCTCGACGCGTTCCTGGACCGCGACGGTCGCCATTTCAGCCTGCAGGGCCGGGCTCCGCGCCGCCAGCTTCGCCTGGTTGACCTCCGCGTCGGGCCCGCTGACCCGGGCGGTCGCGCGGCGCACCCGCCCCCCCTCGATCACGTCGATCGTGCAGAAGTCCCCCCACTCCGGGACGAGGACGTCGGCGATCGCGTCGAGGGTCTCCTCCAGGGTCGCGCCCTCCTCGGCGACGTGGGCGATCTCGTCGAGGATCTGGAAGCGGCGGTCGGCGCGCCTCATCCTCCCGAAGCAGATCACCGCCACGCCGGCCGCCGCCAGCAGGGAGACGGTCACGGCGATCGCCCAGACGATCATTCGCCGCCGGTCTTGGTCGTGAGGCCGGATGCGGCGCCGCCGCTGAGAACGCGGCGAACCAGCGACGGAAGGAGGATGCGGCTGATCGCGGCGAGGGCGTATGCGCGCGGCACGTAGCGCTCGGCCTTGCCCCCGGGGCCGACCTCGTAGATCGCCTCGGCGACCTTCTCGGGCTTGGAGACGATCCAGCGGGTGAGGGCCTTTTCGCGCAGCTCCGTGGCCGGAAAGCCCTCGGTGCGGACGAAGCCGGGCAGGACCATGCCGACGTGGACGCCGTGCGGCTTCTCCTCGGCGTAGAGGGCGTCGCTCCAGCCGATCAGCGCGAACTTGCTGGCCGAGTAGGAGCCGGTGCCGGCGCGGGAGACGCGCCCGGCGGTGCTGGCGACGTTGACGATCGCGCTCGGCGCCGAGGCGCGGAGCAGCGGCAGCAGCGCCTCGGTGAGGCGGACGACGGCGTCGAAGTTGAGCTCGATGTGGCGCCGGACGTTGGCGGCGCCGCCCTCGGCGAACTTCGCCCGCCAGGCAGCGCCGGCGTTGTTGACGAGCAGGTGCAGGGCGCTGCCGTGCTCGGCTTCGAGGTGGGCGAGGACCCGCTCGGGCGCCTCCTCGTCGGTCAGGTCGACCGCCAGGTACGTCGCCCGGCAGGGCAGCGAACCGGCCAGCTCGCGCAGCAGCTCCTCCCGGCGGGCGACGAGAACCAGCTCGGTTCCGGGCTCGCGGGCGAGCCGGATCGCCGTCGCCTTCCCGATCCCCGTCGACGCCCCCGTTACGACTGCGACTCCCATCGCGCAACAGTATTCGACTTTGTCACCTCTTCCACGGGTATCTGACTTGCGCCCCCATATAAGGGAGGAGAGGTCAGACACCCCCCGTGCAAGGATGGGCGCCTTGGAGGGCGGTGCGAGCCGAGCCGAGCTGCGGCGCGAAGCAAGGGCCGCGCACTCTTAGGCATACTCCCTCAACCTTTTGACCAGTCCAGTTCTCCTCGACAAGCTGCTCCGCGCCGGCGCGCCCTCCGGATACGAGGGACCGGCCGCCGAGGTCTGGCGCGAGGCCGCCTCTTTCGCCGAGGTCAGCATCGACGGGATCGGCTCGACGATCGCCCGGATCGGCGAGGCCTCGCCGCTGCTCGCGGTCGTCGGCCACATCGACGAGATCGGCCTGGTGATCACCCACATCGACGAGAAGGGCTTCCTCTGGTTCGCCCCGATCGGCGGCTGGGACCCGCAGATCCTCGTCGGCCAGCGGGTCGAGGTGCGCGGCAAGAACGGCCTCGTTCCCGGCGTCGCCGGCCGCAAGCCGATCCACCTGCTCGAGGCCGAGCAGCGCAAGAAGGTGGTCGAGCTGAAGGGCATGCACATCGATATCGGCGCCTCCGGCCGCGAGGAGGCCGAAGAGCTGGTGCGGGTCGGCGACCCGGTGGTGATCGCCACCGAGCCGATCGAGGTAGCCGGCGACCGGCTCGTCTCCAAGGCGATGGACAACCGGCTCGGCGCCTACGTGGCGCTGGAGAGCCTGCGCCGCTGCGCCGAGGGCGACGGCCCCGGTGGATCGTTCGCCGCCGTCGCCTCGGTGCAGGAGGAGATCGGCCTCTTCGGCGCCCGCACCGCCGCCTTCCAGATCCGCCCGGACATCGCGATCGCAGTCGACGTGACCCACGCCACCGACGCCCCCGGGGTCGACGAGAAGGAGATCGGCAGCCACCCGTTCGGCTCCGGTCCGGCGATCGGCCGCGGCTCCACCCTCTCGCCCAAGGTCTTCGAGCTGCTGGTCGAGACCGCCGAGGCCGAGGGCATCGACTACTCGATCAGCGCCAGCGGCCGCGGCACCAGCACCGACGCCGACGTCCTGCAGATCTCCCGCTCCGGGATTCCCACCGGGGTCGTCTCGATCCCCCTCCGCTACATGCACTCGCCGGTCGAGATGGTCGACCTACGAGACGTAGAGGCGACGGTCGAACTGCTCGCTGCCTTCGCCGCCCGCCTCGGCGAGGACGTCGACCTCAGCCGCTGAGTCGACCGAGTCGACGTAGACCAAGTCCCGCCCGCGGGCCTTGGCCGCGTAGAGGGCCGCGTCCGCGCGGGAGAGCAGGTCGTCGGTGTCGACGTAACCCGACTCGGCGACGGCGACGCCGATGCTGAGGGATACTGCGACCCCCGCGGGTTCCCGCTCGCGCACCGCGACGCGGAGCCGCTCGGCGATCTCCAGCGCGTCCTCGTGACCGGCGCCGGGCAGGATCACCAGGATCTCCTCGCCGCCGACGCGGTAGATCGAGTCCCCAGCTCGCAGCGTCGCCCGCATCGTGTAGGCGACGTCTTGCAGGACCGCATCGCCGGTGACGTGGCCGAAGCGGTCGTTGACCTGCTTGAAGTGATCGAGATCGCAGAGGAGCAGAGCGTGCGACTCGCCCGCCACGGGGTCGCAGCGCTGCCCGTCGAGCTCGGCGAGCCGCTGCTCCAGCGCGTTGCGGTTGAAGAGGCCGGTGAGCGGGTCGAGGGTGGAGCGGCGGCGGTGGGCGCGGTCGGACTCGACCAGGGCGCCGGTGAGGATCACGGTGCTGACGATCAGGGCCGCGATCGCGGTCAGGTGCTCGTGCTCCGCCCAGGCCCCGGCAGGATCGGGGGCCACGGTCGAGACGAGGAACAACGCGATTATGTAGACGGTGCCGGCGATCATCCCGCGCGGCTCGAAGCGGAACCCGAGGGTCACGGCCGGCAACGCGAACCAGACCAGCACCGGGCTCGTCGCGCCGCCGGTGACGGGCACCGAGGCCGCGATCAGTGCAGGCAGGGCTGCCCAGGCGCCGGCAAGCCAAAGAGCAGGACGGGGACTGGTGCGCATGAAGCGGTCGGCGATGGCGAAGCCCGCCAGGCCCAGGACCAGCAGCGCGATCCCCAGGTAGCCGATCGAGGTGCCTCCCCCGGCGGCCAGAGCCAGGGCGAGGATCCCGAAGCAGGCGAGCCGATAGCGCCGCACCCGCTCCTCCATGTCGAGCAGGCGCTCGCGCCGCGCTTCCTCGTGGATCGAGACGAGCGTGTCCCTGTTCTTGCCCATGCGCGGGCATCGGCCTCAGAGCGGCTCGGCTTGAATATGAAACGACGTTAGTCAGAACTCCGGCGTTTACTTAGCCACCCGGTGTCAGGTTCGTGACCTGAGCGCCTACTCCACCAGCTGCAGGTCTTTTGGAAGACCGCTGAGGTTCCTCGAGCCGTCCTCCGTGACGACGACCAGGTCCTCGATCCTCACGCCCAGCTTCCCGGGCAGGTAGATCCCCGGCTCGACGGTGACGACTTCCCCCGCCGCCAGCACGTCGTCGGAGCGCAGCGACAGGCGCGGGCCCTCGTGCACCTCCAAGCCGACGCCGTGACCGAGCCCATGCCCGAAATGGTCGCCGTAGCCCGCCTCCCCGATCACCTTGCGGGCGACCGTGTCGGCGTCTTCCCCCTTGAGGCCGGCCCTGATCTCGCCCAGGGCCGCGAGCTGCGCCTCCAGCACGACTTCGTAGACGCGGCGACCCTCCTCGCCCGGGTCGCCGGTGGCGTAAGTGCGGGTCCCGTCGGAGCAGTAGCCGTCGAGCTTGGCGCCCATGTCGAAGACGACCAGCTCGCCGCGGCCGATCTCCCGCTCCCCCGGCTCGGCATGCGGCAGCGCCCCGTTCGGGCCGGCGGCGACGATCGCCGGGAAGGACGGGTCGCCGCCGAGCTCCCGGATCCGCGCTTCGGCGGCGCGGGCGACCTCGCGCTCGCTGCGGCCGGCCAGCCCGCGCTCGAGGCTCCAGCGCCAGACCTCGTCGGCCAGCTTCGCGGCCTCCTCGATCCTGGCCAGCTCCTCGGAGTCCTTGACCCGGCGCAGCTCCTCCACCCTTCCTCCCGCCGCGACCATCTCGACGCCGGCGGGCAGTTTCTCCTTCAGTTTCTCCAGCAGCCGCACCGACATCTGGTGGTCCTCGAAGCCCACCCTCCCCTGCAGCCGCTCGGCGATCCCGCCCAGCCAGTCGGCCTCGATCGTCAGCGTCTCCCAGCCCTCGACCTCGGCGGCGGCCCGCTCGGTGTAGCGGAAGTCGGTGAGGAAGAGGCGGACGCCGGGGCCGCAGACGCAGGCGCCGTTGGTGCCGGTGAAGCCGGTCAGGTACCGGACGTTGGTGAGGTCGGTGATCAACATCCGGTCGAGCTCGCGCTCGCCGAGCAGCGCCTCGAGGCGGTCGCCGCGGCCGCGCATCAGGAGGCGACGTCCAGCTTGCCCGCCAGCAGCTCCAGCGCCTCGCGGTAGCCGTCGGGGCCCTTGCCGGAGATCTTGGCGAGGACTAGGCCGTCGAAGACCGAGAGCTTGCGCCAGTCGTCGCGCGCCTCGACGTCGGAGAGGTGGACCTCCGCCGCCGGCAGCCGCGTCAGCTCCAGCGCGTCGGCGATCGCCCGGCTGTAGTGGGTCCAGGCGCCGGCGTTGACGATCGCCGCGTCGGCGAGGTCGGCCGAGCGGTGCAGGTATTCGCAGTACTCGCCCTCCGAGTTGGTCTGGAAGAAGATCGGTTCCAGGCCCAGCTCATGCGCCCAGTCGGAGATCTTGCGCTCCAGCTCGGCGAGCGAGAGGCCGCCGTAGACGTTCGGGTCGCGCCGGTCGAGCACGTCGAAGTTGACCCCATGCAGGACGGCGACGCGGTTGTGGACGCTGGTCATTCGTAGAGCTCCTCCACGGCTGCCCTGAC
>DASUQZ010000135.1:0-3836 GCA_036280335.1 Solirubrobacterales bacterium | reverse complement strand
ACGCCGGAACCGCAGCCGAAGCCCGAGTCAAAGGCCGAACCGGCGCCCGAGGAAAGTTTTGAACCCGCTTCTACTTCTACCAGCGAAACGGAATCGGAATCCAGCTATGAAGCCCCAGCTCCTGAACCCGCCCCCGCCCCGGCGAGCGCCGGCTCGCAGTTCGGAGGCCCCTGAAATGAAGACGGCGACGATCAGCTCGCGGGGCGCATCGACCCTGGCGATGGCCCTCGTGGTGCTGCTGGCCGGGCTTGGGCTTCCCCGGCCGGCGGCGGCGGGGGAGTACACGATCCACATCTGCGAGGCCGACGAAGCCGGTTACACCAGCTCGGCCTTCGAGGAGTTCGCCGAGCGGGGGATGAAGTGGAGGCGGGCCTGCGATCCACTCGGACCGGGGCTGCGCGGAATCGTGTCCGCGAATGTCTCCCGCCCCGGCCGGGTGCCGCGAGGTGCCGAATCGGGTTTCATCCTCAGCGCCCCTCCGGGGACGAGCTTCTCGCGCCTGCGCTGGTCCGGTCATGCCCGCCGCCGCGACTGCCGCTATGCCCTTCAGGTCTTCGCTGACGGCGGACCCGCGCCGGTCTCGATCAAGAACGTGCGCGCCAACCGCCGCTGCCCCCGTCCTGGGTTCGCGCAGGCATCCAACTATCCGCAGATGCGCGCCTTCGACCTCGGCGGGGCCACCAGGATCATCCAGCGCGTCGTCTGCGTCGGCACCCCCTCGCACGAATACTGCTCGAGCCGGGGCCGAAACTACATCGGCACCCTGGCCGCCGAGGCAACCGTGGTCGACGGGACGGCGCCCTCGGTCGGGATCACGCAGGAATCGGCGCTCGCCCGAGGGCAATGGGTAAGGGGACGGCAGAGCTTCAACTATGACGCTGCCGACAATGTCGGGGTCAAGGGAGCCGCTGCGATCGTTGCCGGCGGGGTGCGCGGAACCCACCCGCGGACCTGCAACTACACGCAGCGAGTCCCCTGTCCCAGCGGACCAGGCTCGATCGAGATCAACACCGCCGAGATCCCCGAAGGCTCACAGTCGCTGACGGTCACGGCCGAAGATGCCGCCGGCAACCGCGCCGAGTCGGGCGCGGTCACGGTGCGGATCGACAATACGGCGCCGGGCTCGGTGCCGATCGGCGTCGGTGGCGGGGAGGGCTGGCGCAACAGCAATGACTTCGACCTCGCCTGGGTCAACCCGCCCGAGGCCGATCGCGCTCCGATCAGCGCGGCCCACTTCCGCCTCTGCCGCGTGGGCGGCGGAGGTTGCGTAACCGGCGACCGTGCCGGCGCGGGAATCGCGGCGATCGACAACGTGGCGGTTCCTTCTCCGGGCGAGTGGGAGCTGCGGCTCTGGCGCGAGGACGCCGCCGGCAACCAGCAGCCCGAAAACGCCTCCCAGCCGGCCCGGCTGCGCTTCGATCCCGAGCCGCCTCAACTCGGCTTCGAGACGCCCAGCGCGGAGGACCCGACTCGGGTGTCGGTCTTGGTCACGGACCGCATCTCCGGGCTCGGCAGCGGAGAGATCGAAATCAGCAGCGCGGGGTCGGGAACCTGGCAGGTGCTGCCGACTAGCCGCGAGGGCGATCACCTCGTCACGCGGGTGGACGACGCCGCGCTGCCGGCGGGCGAGTACGACCTCAGAGCAAGCGCCCGCGACCAGGCAAACAACCTCGCCGGCACCGATCGCCGCCTCGACGGGCAGCCGATGCGGCTGCGGCTGCCGCTACGGGTCGCGACTTCGATGAAGGCGGGCGTCGTCAGCAAGCGCCTCGTCACCCGCAAGGGCAAGAGGAGAAAGCGAACCGTCTTCGACCCGCGTGCCACGGTCGCCTTCGGGAGCCGGGTGCGTCTCGGCGGCCGGCTGGTCAACCGCGCCGGGCACCCCCTGAGCGGTGCCAAGGTGCTCGTCTACTCACGCGCCCCGGAAGGAATCGAGCGGCTGGAAGACACGATCACGACCGACTCTGATGGCCGCTTTGCCTACAAGCTGGAGGCGCGCTCGTCGCGGCGGTTCCGCTTCTCCTACGGGGGCGCCGCCACGATTCTCCCGGTCGAGGACGTGGTGACGGTGCTGGCCACGGCCACCTCCACCTTCTCGGTCAAGCCGAAGCACGTTCTCAATGGCGATTCCGTCACCTTCAGCGGTCGCGTCAAGGGCCGCCCTCTGCCGGAGGCGGGAAAGCTGCTCGAGCTGCAGGTGGAACTCACCGACGAATGGCAGACCTTCCGCACGGTCCGCAGCGACCCGGATGGAACCTGGCGGATCGTCTACCCCTTCAAACGTACCTGCGGCATCCAGCGCTTCCCCTTCCGCGCCCATCTCCCTGGCGAGGCCGGCTACCCGCTCGAGCCGGGAAACAGCCACGAGCTGACGGTCCGAGTGAGAGGACGGCCATGCTAGACGGCGTAGACCGACCCCCCCAAAGCAAGGAGAGCTCCCGATGCTGAGAGACCGAATCACCTACGCCAATGTCGTCTCGACGCTGGCCCTGTTCCTAGCGCTGGGAGGTAGCGCCTACGCCGTCTCCAAGATCACCGGCGCAGACGTCAGGGACCGCAGCCTGACCAGCAGGGATTTCAAATCGAACTCGGCGAACGGACGGGTCGTGAAGGAGCAGAGCCTCGGCGCGGTCCCTCGCGCGCAGAACTCCGCCCGGCTCGCTGGCAAGCCCGCTACGCGATTTCTCGTGAGCTGCCCGGCCGGGACCATCACGGCCTCCGACGTTTGCATCGAGGTCCAGGCGCACCCGCCCGCCTCCTACCGCAGCGCCGCCTTCGACTGCTCTCTGATTGACAGCAACGAAAGGATCGGCCGGCGGTTGCCGACCCATCAGGAGCTGATGCTGGCGCTTGCCCAGCCCGAGATAACGCTGGCACCGGGCGGCGAGCTGACGGGCGAGGTCTATCCCTCGAGCACGCCGGGGAAGGTCGACGTCCTCTCCGTCACCGAAGAAAACGGCAGCGTGGCGATCGGTCCCGACGATGGCAGCAATGCCAAGAGCTACCGCTGCGTCGCCGATCCCATGAACTGAACAACTCAACCCTCGATGCGAGGAGGAGAACCCAATGGCACATAAGCGTTTGACCTCGATCTCAATGCCGCGTTCGGGTCCTCCTGCCGGTCGAAAGCTGCTCGCCTCGCTCCTGTGCGTCCTGCTCGTTTTCGGGAGCATCCTTCCCGGCTTCGCCGTGGCCGGCGAGGCTGACAGCGAAGGCGAAGGCACGGGTTCGCCGATCGAAGTGCCGGTCAGCCCTCCCGACTTCGATCCCGGCGGCGAAGAAGACGGGCTGGAAGAAGAACCGGCGTCCGATGCCGAAGAAGAAGCCGGGGAAGTTGGAGTCGAATCCCCGCCCCCCGAGGAAGTGACCAGCGCCCCCGCCGAGGCGCCGATCGAAGGGTCACCATCGCCGCCACCTACCGCAGTGCCGGAGCCTGAAAGCTCAGCGCCCGAGCCCGAAACCGTCCAGCAGAAAGCGACTGACTCCTCGCAGCCGGTCGCAAATGACGAGATCGTCGGACCACGAGATACGCCGGCCTCGGGGAGCGCGGCACCCGGCGGCGCCCAGGCGCCGGCCGCACCGACCCAGCAGGAAGCGCCGGCACCTTCGACCCAGCTCGTCGCGACCCCACCGGCTGATCCTGGTCGAAACCTCGGCGGGAAGGACTCCTACATTGTCCGTCCCGGCGACTGCCTGTGGCATATCGCCGCCGCGGTGCTTCCCACCGGCAGCGACACCCAGGCCATCGAAGACAAGGTCGCCGAACTCTGGCGCATGAATGAAGATCGGATCGGGACCGGCGACCCGAACCTTATCTACCCCGGCACCGTGCTCCG
>DASUQZ010000134.1:0-4674 GCA_036280335.1 Solirubrobacterales bacterium | reverse complement strand
TGCGAGTCCGTCTGAATCCGCCTATAGGGCGGGTTGTCGCGGACTCGTGAACAGCTGCGTGTGGATAGGGGTCCGGTCCTCCCCCTCTGCCGCGCGGCTTGGGTCTAGGCGAAGAACTCGCGGGCGCGGTCGGCGACGAGGTCGGGGCGCTCGTCGGCGATGAAGTGGCCGCAGCCGGGCACGAGCTCGACGCGCATGTCGTCGGCGTGCCGCTCGTAGCCCGCCAGCATCGACGGCCGCAGGACGAAGTCGTCTTCGCCGAAGACCAGCAGCGTCGGCACCTCCAGCTTCGCATCGGCGTAGCGGCCGCGGGCGATCGGCAGCACCTCGCGAAGGTTGAAGACCCGGTACATCTGCACGGCCGCCCGCGCCCGCGCCGGCTCGGCGTAGTTGTCGGCGAAGGCGTCCAGCTCAGCCTGACTCCACCCCTCTTTGATCGTCGAGCCGCCGACCAGCACCTTCCGGACGAAGCCCCTGCGATGCAGCCGGTAGCCGAGCACCGGCGTCAGGATCACCTGCTGGTAGTAGAAGCGCCAGAGGTGCGAACCGACGTTGCGGGTGCTGGTCCAGGGCGGAACGATGTTGAGGGCCAGGAAGCGCTCGATCCGCTCGGGCTCCCGCAGCGCCAGCAGGAAGCCGATCCAGCCGCCCCAGTCGTGGCCGACCAGCTTCACCCGCTCGATCCCGAGCTCGTCGAGGACGGCGAGCACGTCGTCGGCCAGATCCTCCTTCTCGTAGCCCTCCTTCGGCGCCTCCGACCAGCCGAAGCCGCGCAGGTCGAGGGCGATCACCCGGTGGCGGTCGGCCAGCGCCGGCATCAGATGGCGCCACTCGTACCAGTGCTGCGGCCAGCCGTGCAGGCAGAGGACCACGTCCTCGCCGGCACCGGCTTCGGCGTAGTGGAACTCGATGCCGCGGGCGCGCACCCGGTGGTGGGTGACGCCGTCGACGTGCGGGGGCGCCGCGGCGCTCACACGTGGGACGGGACGCCGCCCTCGCGGAACTCGAGGATCACTTCCTCCATCGTCGCCGCGTTGCACGGCACGCCTTCCGGCCACGGTTTGACCGGCTGCTCGGAGAGCGTCTTCAGCCCGTTGCCGCTGATCACGATCACGGCGGTGTCGTCGGGGCCGATCACGCCGCGCTGGGCGAGCTTCATCGTCGCCGCCACCGTGGTGCCGCCGGCGGGCTCGGTGAGGACGCCCTCGGTCCGCGCCAGCAACTCCATCGCTTCGAGGATCTCCCCGTCGGGGATCGCCGCCGCCGAGCCGCCGCGGCTGCGCACCGCGTCGACGACCAGCGCCCCGTCGCCGGGCTTGCCGATCGCCAGCGACTGCGCCAGGGTCTCGGGCTGCTGCGGGACGATCTCCTCCGTCCCCTCGAGGATCGTCGTCGCGATCGGCGAGCAGCCGGTCGGCTGGCCGACGTGGATCTTCGTCGCCGCCGTCTCCGCCAGGCCCAGCGTCTCGAACTCGAGCAAGCCCTTGTGGACGCGCGAGGAGAGCGTGCCGCCGGCGGCGGGCATCACCACGTGGTCGGGCGAGCGCCAGCCCAGCTCCTCGACGAGCTCGTAGCCGAGCGTCTTCGCCCCCTCCGCGTAGAACGGCCGCAGGCTGATGTTGGCGAAGGGGATGCCGGTGTTTTCGGTCAGCTCCCGGCAGGCCTGGTTGGCGTCGTCGTAGTTGCCGTCCACCTGGCAGACCTGGGCGCCCAGCGCCCGCACCCCGCGCGCCTTGGCGCGCTCGAGGTTGGCCGGGTAGAAGACGTAGGGCTTGAGCCCGGCCGCCGCGGCCAGCGCCGCCGTGGCGGTGCCGACGTTGCCGGTCGAGACGCAGCCGATCTCGGTCGCGCCGAGCTCCAGGGCCCGGGCGACGGCCATGCTGACGACGCGGTCCTTGTAGGAGAGCGAGGGCCGGTTGGTCGAGTCGTCCTTGACGTAGAGGTTGCGCAGCCCCAGCTCCGCCCCCAGCCGCTCCGCGCGGATCAGCGGCGTCTGCCCGGCGAACTGGGCGACGTGGTCGGCGGCGTAGCGACTCGAGATCGGCAGCAGCTCCTCGAAGCGCCAGATGTTCCAGGGGCGGTCGGCGAGCGGACGCTCGCCGATCCGCGACTTCGCCAGCTCGTAGTCGTACTCGATGTCGAAGCCGGTGTCGCAGCTCGGACAGCGGAAGGCGGTATCGGAGAGCCCCGTGCGGTGCCCGCAGTTGGGGCAGACAAGTTCGGTGGCGCAGGAGTTCGTCCGGAGCCCGTCGGGCTCGGTGAGATGCGGTTCTACCGCGTCGCTCATCGCTCCTCCTTTGCCGCCGATCCCTCGGCTCGTCCGGTGTTCACTCAAGGAAGGTAGCGGAAGATGGCGAAGGCGCAAGAAGGAGTAAGTTCATGTCTGTAGAGTTACTGTCCGCAACCGACCAGCATCGCCATCGATGACCCCCCAAGAGCGCTTCGCAATCAACCTCCGCCGCGCCCGCACCGCGGCCAAGATCTCCCAGGAAGAGCTGGGATACGTCTGCGACCTGCACCGCACCGAGGTCTCGCTGCTCGAGCGCGCCGGCCGGGAGCCGCGATTGGCCACGATCGTCAAGCTGGCCAGCGCCCTGAATACGACGCCGGGCGCCCTGTGCGAGGGCATCTCCTGGCGGCCGAAAGCGCGCCGCTTCGACGTGAAGCGGCCCCCGCGCCTCTAAGGCGCCGCTTCCGTACCCCTGAGAAGGAAGTGAAGGGAGGCGGGGCGACGCCGGCCGAGCCGACGTGTCCAGGATCCGTCATGACGATGTAGATCCTGGCTCAGGATTGGTCCTCCTTTGCCACCCCAAGGCGGTTTCCCAGATCCGAGAGCCCCGCCTCCTTCACCGGTTGATCATCCGGCAGGCGCATTCATAACACACCGTCGTGTATCAATCAAGTCTCTTTGCACAATCGAGCCTGCTCCAGCTTGGAGCGGGCTACGAGGAGGCCGGCGATGCTTCCGGCGCCACCGGAATCTCGGCCTTTTCGGGCCAGACCTCCAGCGCCTCCGCCGTGTCCTCCACCCCGGCGGCGACCAGCAGCTCCTCGGCCACGTGGGGAGCAAACGGGACCAGGGTCCGCGCCAGGAGGGTCAGCGCGGCGAGCTGCGCCTCCGCGTCGGTCCGGTCGAGCTGGCCGCGCCGCTTGACCACCCGCTTCTCGAAGTCCTGGATGCGCTCGAAGAGGCGGGTGATGTTGCGGATCGCCTTGTGCATCTGCAGCTGCTCGGTGTCGTCGGCGATGCGCGAGAGGCCGTTCTCGCACCATTTGCGCAGGCGGTCGCGCATGTGCTCGGTGTCGGCGGCCGCCTCCGGATCGTGGGAGAGCTCCTCGAGGGCGCCGATCCGCTCGTGCGTGTAGTTCCAGAGGTTGCGCAGGAAGCGGCTCGCGAAGCGGACGGCGCCGTCGCTCCAGTTGAGCGTCTTCGCCGGCCCCGCCGCGTACAGCACGGCCAGCCGCACGGTGTCGGCGCCGTGGTCGGAGACGAGCTCGTCGGGGTTGACGACGTTGCCCAGGTGCTTGCTCATCTTGCGCCCGTCGGCGATCACCATCTCGTGGAAGAGGCAGCCGGCGAACGGCTCTCCCTCGCCCATGAAGGCGAAGGGGCCGATGTCCCGCAGCGCCTTGGTGACCACGCGCTGGTCGAAGACGAAGCCGCCGCTGTCGTTGCCGGCGACCAGGCGCTCGGACGGCAGCCACTCCCGCAGGTCGGGGTGGGTGAACATCTGCTCGTCGCGGTCCTCGGGCGGCACGGCGGCGGGCACCCAGAGCCAGAGGGCGTCGAAGTGGCAGTCGAGGGTGTCGGTCTCCCGTTTGGCGGCGCCGCCGCACTTCGGGCACTCGACGTCGACGAAGTCGGGTCGCTCGGCGAGCGGGTTCCCTTCGCCGGTGGGCTGGAGGTCGCGCGGGAGGACGACCGGCAGGTCCTCGTCGGGCACCGGGACCGGGCCGCACCCCTCGCAGAGGACGATCGGGATCGGGCATCCCCAGGCGCGCTGGCGCGAGATCGAGAAGTCGTTGGCGCGGTAGCGGGTCGCCTCGCGGGCGCCGTCGACGGGCTCGCCGGCCGGCGTCTCCCCCCCGTCCTCGACGGGCTCGGGCACCGCGACCCGCTCGAGGCGCTCGGCGATGTCGCGGTCGGCCTCGTCGACGGCCGGGATGCCGAGCGCCGCCGTCGGGCCGAAGCGGGCGTCGACGATCGGCGAGACGACCACCGGCAGCTCCTCGCCGCCGGGACCCGGGATCGAGGCGCCGGTGTCGACGACGGGCACGGAGCGGGCGTCGCGGGCGCTGCGCTCCCAGCCGCCGGAGCGCATCCGCTCCAGCTGCTCGCGGGCCGCGGGGTCGGTCGCCCAGGCGTCGACCTCGGGATGCCGCGGCGAGAGCAGGACGAAGCTCGCCAGCGAGGCCGCCCCGCGGTGGGGCGTGAAGACGGTGAGCGAGCGGCCCTCCCCGCCGAGGTCGAGCTCGACCCCGTCGGCGCGGCCGAGGATGTAGCGCTGGGTGGCGAGCGAGAGCTCGTCCCACTTGCCGCTCTCCTGCAGGAGCTCGATGTTGCGGTCGTTCTCCTCCAGGTAGGGGGTGATGCGCAGGAACCAGGTCGGGCGCCGGATCAGCCGCACCTCGTTGTGGCAGCGCCAGCAGCGGCCGTCCTCGACCTGGATCGAG